>NZ_JBXYJF010000018.1:0-61142 GCF_057396245.1 Psychrobacter sp. CX16 | reverse complement strand
GAACAACATTAGACCGTCTATGACAGATGGCTATGACTGTTATCAAAATGCTTTAGCTGAACGCGTTAATGGCATTTTAAAGGATGAGTTTTTAATTCATCAGTGTAATACGTTAGATGAGCTAAGAGTGCTCGTTGATGAGTCGGTTTATATTTATAATCATATGAGACCGCATTTGAGTTTGAATATGAGAACGCCTTTCGAGTTTCATCAAAGTTATGGGTGTTCTGCATAGAAAAAACCAGATACACGGGGTATCTGGCTTGTTTTAAATCATCAACCTATTTTAGGACGAGACATTTGTATAAGTATAAATTGTATAAATAGATGATCCAAATAATAGAAGCTACTTTATTTAAGCCTAATAATCACATAACCATAAAAAACAAAAACGATAATTCACAAATTAAAGGTGAGTAACTATTGAATTGGGGGTTGTGTGATAGCTGGGTAACAAGCGAGAAGTTTTCTTTGCAAATATCGTCTAGTCACGTAATAAAAGAACTGGCACACTGTGCAACAAGTTACGGTGACTTGTAGAGAGCCCATTAAGCACCATTAATTTGAATGATAATTAATCCAATCAATAAGCGATTAGATAAGATTTAGCGACTCAATCAGCGACTATTTATTTGAAGACTTGTTATTTGGATACTTGTTAAATTTAAAGGAAAAATGATTATGAATACAATCTTAAAGAAAATGATGAGCACGACTCTAGCTGGTGCATTGGTATTAGGCGCACCTATGGTGGCTGTATCACAAGCAGCGCAAGCGGCAACAGCAGCGGACAATCTAACCGCAGCTAAGCGTCTAAACGCGCTACTTAAGAACACCAAAAGCATGACTGCTAATTTTACTCAAACTACGAAAGGTTCAGGCAGCAATAACAGCGGCCTTAGCGCAAAAAATGGTACCTTCTCAGGTAATATGAGTCTACAGCGTCCAAATAATTTCCGTTGGAATATTACCTCACCTTCAGAGCAGCTTATTGTGACTGACGGTAGAGCCTTATGGGTATATGACAAAGACTTAGAGCAAGTGACCCGTCAGAATGCGGATCAGCAGTTAGGTAACACGCCTGCCTTATTACTATCAGGTGACCCAAGCAAGATTGCGAAAAACTTTAAGATTACTCAGCCAAATGGCGGTAAGAACTATTACGTGCTATACCCTAAATCTAGCGACAGTAACTTCAAAAGCTTAGCAGTTAGTTTTAGCGGTGGTAAGCCTGTGATGATGGTACTCAATGATTCGCTAGGTCAAGTAACTTCTATTAAGTTCAGCAATGTGAAAGTAAACAATAACATCGCTAGCAGCCAGTTTAAATTCACACCCCCTAAAGGTGTTGACGTTATTGATCAGTAATCTTGGCCTAGCTTAGTTATAGGTGCAAACCTGACTGTCTTTTAAAACAATTAATTTAAACAAGTCAGGACTTGTTAGCGTATAATAAGCCGGATAGTAAAAAACCCAAGCCCAGTGCTTGGGTTTTTTGATTTATAATAAGGGTATAGAATTAGACTTATCAGCAAGCAATGAGATAGGGGACAGTATGACTGAAAAAGTAGACAACAGCTCAAATAAACGCTCAGAGCAAAAGCGCTCGATAGAAACCAAATGCAAAATCCTAGATGCAGCCTTAAAAGAGTTTGCGTCATCAGGCTTTGAGGGCGTGTCTACCCGTGCGATAGCCAGTAGAGCGGGCGTCAACCATACTCTTATTACGCATCACTTTGGCAGTAAAGAGGACTTATGGAAAGCGGCTGCAAAAGCGATTTTTGAGACCTATACCGAAGAGTCCGAAAAGCGAATCTCGACCCTTGGCGATGTAGAAGAAGATGTTGTTGTCTATGAGTTGCTTAAGCATTATGTTGAATTTAGTGCTCAGTTTCCTGATTTTCACCGCTTTATGATGCAGGCCAATCAAGGAGATTCTGATCGCCTCAACTGGTTTACGGATGAATACATACGCCCTAATGCAGACTCTGAGCTTAATTTATTAAAGCAAGCACAGCGCTATGGATTAATGCCTAAAGGCGACAGCTTGCATATTCGTTATATTTTTATCGGCGCAGTCAACTCTATTTTTACCTTTGCGCCGCAGTTTGCACGTATCTCTGGCAAAAACCCTTTTTCAGCAGAGATTGTTCATCAGCATATTGAGTATATTTTCTCTATCTTCAAGCAGCCCAAATAGACGCTACTAGCCGTCCTTGGCGAATAGCATCAGTCCTATCATAATAATTACAATACCGATAATACCCATCATTGAGGGAAAGGGGTTGTTTAGTAATACAATCCCGCCAATTAAAGCAAAAACCACTTCACTGGCCTGCGTCGCATCCACGCCCGCCATCTCACTTGAGGTCTGAGCCTGCTCACGCGCATACAAAAATATACTGGTGGCGATGACGCCAGGGAGTAGCGCAACCAATGCAATACTAATAATTTGACTGGTGTCTGGCAATTCTGGACGTACAACCAAACCGAGCAACAACCAAAATGGTAGACTACCCAACTGACTGACCAAAACCAATGACCGCCTGCTGCACTCATCAGCTCATTCAATACATAGGTCGAACTAAAGAAGGTACTGGCAAGTAAGGTTATTAAATGAGCCTAATCACGAATCACTCCTTTGGTTCGATGGTCTACTTATTATAGATTTAATTGATTGTAGCGCTAATTATTTCCCTTTGGCATCCGCCCAAATAATTTTGTGTAGCTGCAATTGAAAGCGGACAGGTAAGGCGTCCTCTAGTATCCATTCAGCCAATTCACGGGCTAAATTCGGCACATCAACATTGGCCACATCGCCTGTGGCATCCTCATGAACATTAAACATGGGTGAAAACCAAACAGTGCCTACTTTTTTGTCCAGTTGATATTCAGCTAGCTTTTGTTTTGCCCACTCATAATCACTGTGATTCATAATCACAAACTTTAGCTGATCATGCTGAGTTAGGTAATCGAGGTTTGACCATAGGTTTTTATCTTGTTCGCCGCTACTAGGCGTCTTAATATCCATTACTTTACTGACCGCTTCAGGTACCTCAGCGACTGATAAAGCACCTGCTGTTTCTAATGAGATATCATAACCGTCAGCAAGCAATCTTTGCATTAGCGGGATGGCATTAGGCTGAGCCAGTGGTTCACCGCCCGTGAGGCAGATACGCTTACAAGGATATTGTGCAATCTCCGCCATAATCGCATCTAATGATAAGCGCTCACCTCCAGTAAAGGAGTAAGTGGTGTCACAATATACACAGCGCAGAGGGCAGCCAGTCAGACGTACGAAGACAGTCGGCAAGCCTGCGGACAGTGCTTCGCCTTGCAGAGAATAAAAAATCTCCGTCATGCGTAGACCGGCTTCTGGGTTGGTAACGGGAATAGACTGGCTACGAAGGGGCGTGATTTGGGTCATAAGAATATGCCTTGATAAATTTGGCGATTGGCTAAGCAAGCAGAGAATATCTTATAAATAGGTCGCTGAAAATTAAAGCTGTGGTAAAGAATAAAGGTGCTTAGAATTATCTAAGCACCTTGTTTATTATCAGGTTGTATTAGTTTATAAGACAACCATAGACGGCAGAATATGGTAGAAGCTACCTAAGTGTCTATTTTATCTACAATGACTCATTTAACAATTATGCTAAACGTAGTAATTCGTTGATACTGGTTTTTGAGCGGGTTTGTGCATCAACTTTTTTTACGATAACGGCACAGTATAAGCTGTGAGAGCCATCTTTTGAAGGTAGGCTGCCTGAAACAACAACAGAGCCTGCAGGGACACGGCCGTAATGGATTTCACCGGTTTCGCGGTCATAAATCTTAGTTGATTGACCGATGTATACACCCATTGAAATCACTGAACCTTCTTCAACGATAACGCCTTCAACAATCTCAGAGCGCGCACCGATAAAGCAATTGTCTTCAATAATGGTTGGGTTGGCCTGTAATGGCTCTAATACACCGCCAATACCAACGCCGCCTGATAAGTGAACGTTTTTACCGATTTGTGCACATGAACCAACGGTCGCCCAAGTATCAACCATTGCACCTTCATCAACGTATGCACCAATATTGGTGTAGCTTGGCATTAATACCACGCCTTTGCCGATGAATGAACCACGGCGGGCAACAGCAGGCGGGACAACACGAACGCCAGCATCGATAAATTGCTGCTCAGTCCAATCAGCGAATTTAGTCGGCACTTTGTCATAAAACTGTAGATGCTCACCTGTTTGCATTGGGTAGTTGTCATTTAGTCTAAACGATAATAGCACTGCTTTTTTTGCCCACTGATTAACAACCCATTCGCCATCTTTTTTCTCAGCAACACGTAAGCTGCCATTGTCTAATTGTTCAAGAACGTTATTTACCGCATCTTTTACGTCTTGTGGCATAGTGCTTGGGCTGTAGTCAGTGCGTTTTTCAAAAGCTTGTTCGATAATTTGTTCTAGTGACATGTTTTTATCCAAATAAATGAGTGTGAAAATTAATCCAACTAAGGGCGATAATCGTGCCTGTCGTATTGTCGCTAATTTCTAACGGTTTAGCAAATTTAGAGCCGTACTAACCGGTCTTATCTATGCCCGTATAATAGCGATGCAAACTGGTATTTGATATCACTTAATTTGGGTCAATAACCTATGCTTTAGCAGTATTATTTATCCATTCTAAAATGTCTTGATAAACCATCTCGTTATCTGCCTCATGTAAAGGCTCATGACGCATTAACGGGTAAAGTCGCTGTGATATATGGGTAAATCCTTGCTTTTTCATACGTTTGGTAAGTTTGCGAATACCTTTGCCCATATTACCAATCGGATCTTCTTCACCGCTCACAAACAGCATTGGAAAATCATGGTCGATAGTGGCTGCCCATTGTTTGTTCAACCCCTGATCCATAAGACTAAATAAGGTATAAAATCCATTGTTGGTAAAATCGAAACCACACAGTGGGTCGCTTTCATACTCGGCAGTGGCTTCAGGATTACGAGTAATCCATGCATACTCTGAATTTGATGACTTATCTTTGATTTTACTATTTAACACCTTATTCATGGTTCTTGCGAAGACAGAGTTGGTCATTCTTGGCTGCAGTTTATTTAAGGCCTTAGTAATAGGCAGTAACCCTTTAACCAGTGGATTGCTATCACTGGTGCCCATCAATATCGCGCCGGCAAAGTCATGGCTGTGTACTTGTAGCGTGTTACGTATAATAAATGAGCCCATCGAATGACCCATAATAAAGTGCGGTACGTCAGTATATTGGTTCTTTAAGGCATTGGCCATGATAATGACATCTTTTAATAAGGTCTGTACCGGATGCTTTTTCTCAAAGAACCCCAGGTCATCACTATTGGCGATACTGCGGCCATGACCAAGATGATCATAGGTCAAAACAGCGATGCCATTGTCTGCTAAATACTGAGCGAATAGCTCGTACCGGCCACTATGCTCTGCCATACCGTGGGCAATCAGCAGCGTCGCTTTGACCTTATTTTTTGGCTCATAAAAGGTATGGTTGAGCGTATGAATTTGATCAGATGATAGTAGGGTCTTAGCCATGGGAAGTCCTTTTAGGTAGCTTTTTAAGTAAAGCGGTTTAAGTAATTCAGTGGATAGTTATTAGAATAGTTTTTATCAAAATTATTTTTATCAGAATAGCTCGTGAGTGAAGAGGCTGAAATAAAAAATATGCAACCTAAGTGGAAGCAACGCGGTAGCGATTTTCACTCAGGCTGCATCTATAATCATACGCTATGCTGTATCAGATTTAATTATTATATTATAGTGTTATAAATAACTAAATTAACGCATAGTAAATAAATCAAATCTGTTTTTATTAACAACCAAATTTAACACCTTCCGCTTCTGCAGCCAGTGCTTTTTTGCTACGAACTGGTGCAGGGCAATCCTCACCATAGTACTGACGATCAGCGAAGTAGCTTGAGCGAACCATCGGGCCTGCCCAAATGCTAAAGAAGCCAATTTTCTTACCATAGTCCATATAACGTTGGAACTCATCTGGATGCACATAACGCGCAACTGGGGCATGGTTCTTACTTGGCTGCAAATACTGACCAATAGTAATCATGTCTACATCGTGCGCTTTTAAGTCATCAAGCAGAGCGTAAACCTCTTCCTCGGTTTCACCAAGGCCAACCATAAAGCCGCATTTGGTTGCGATATCTGGACGACGTGCTTTGTACTGTTGAAGCAAATCTAACGAATGCTGATAGTCTGAGCCTGGACGGAACGCTTTATATAAGCGAGGCACGGTTTCGATGTTGTGGTTAAACACATCTGGCGGTGTCTCAGTTAATAAATCTAAAGCCACCTCCATACGGCCACGGAAATCAGGCACTAAGATTTCGATTAAGCAGTTTGGGCTTAATGCTTTTGATTCATTAATCACATCCACAAAATGCTGCGCGCCGCCATCTTTTAGGTCATCACGGTCAACAGAAGTAATTACCGCATATTTCAGACCCAAACCTTGAATGGTTTCGGCAGTATGGCGTGGCTCATCTTTATCTAAGTCATTAGGACGACCATGTGCCACATCACAGAATGGGCAGCGGCGAGTACAGATATCACCCATAATCATGAAGGTCGCGGTACCGTCACCGAAGCACTGCGGCAGGTTAGGGCAGGCTGCTTCTTCACAAACGGTATATAACTTTTGTTTGCGTAGCGTCTTTTTAATGCGATCGACTTCAGCCGGCGATGACATCTTCACGCGAATCCAATCTGGCTTCTTAGGCGCTTCTACTGTCGGGATAACTTTAATTGGGATACGCGCAACTTTATCATATCCGCGTAGTTTCTCTCCCTTGACTGCCTTTTTAGGTTTCGGTTTGGCTTCCGGAACGAATGTTTCTACAGCGTTTGTCATAATCGATTCTGTCCTAACCCATACTAGTATTAGGGTTTATTGGTTTGTAAAAGTGTCTGTTTTATAGCGGCTATTATAGCAGATATTGAGTTCGGCACCGACAATTCAACTCTTCTGTGTGTAGCAGTGGCGTTACTTTTTAGATGAATTAAAATCAGTAAATTTCTGATTAAAGATGTTGAATAACGAATTGCCCTAATGAATAGGTTAATCGTTATCGTTTAATATTAATTTCCCAAACTCTCTAAAATAAGGTGAATCAATATAAAAACAAGATCAGTGGAATATAAACGCTGTCAGCCCTGAATCTATTACTACCATTTTTAAAATAAATAACGGATATCGCCTTTCTTATCAACCGCTTTACAGTTTCGTGATTAACTTTTTGAGCGTTTTGCGCTATATTAGCACAAAGAGTTCAACCCACCTGCAAGGTACCGGCAGCCCCACTATTTCACTGCAATCGATTGATTGACACAGTGGATGTCCCTGTGGATGCTACCCAACCTGCATAAAATTATCAAAGAGGACGCTTATTGTGTTAGACGCATATCGTAAACATGTTGAAGAACGTGCCCAACTAGGGACAGTACCCCTTCCATTATCTGAGCATCAAACTGCTGATTTAGTTGAATTATTAAAGAACCCACCAGCGGGCGAAGAAGAGTTCTTAATGGATTTGTTGGTTAACCGTGTACCAGCGGGTGTTGACCAAGCAGCCTATGTAAAAGCGGCCTTCTTAGCGGCTATCGTAAAAGGTGAGGCGACGTCTCCACTTATCGATAAGAAAAAAGCTGTTGATATCCTAGGTACCATGCAAGGTGGTTACAACGTGATGCCTTTGGTTGAGGCATTAGACGACGCTGAGCTTGCCGATAATGCAGCAACAGCACTTAAAAGAACACTGCTAGTCTTTGATGCATTTAATGACGTGACTGAAAAAGCAGAAGCGGGTAACGAGAAAGCGAAAGAAGTCATTCAATCGTGGGCAGATGCTGAATGGTTCTTGAACCGTGCAGAAGTACCACAAAAATTGACTTACACAGCGTTCAAAGTTACTGGCGAAACCAACACTGATGACCTGTCACCAGCACAGGACGCATGGAGCCGCCCAGATATTCCACTTCATTCATTGGCAATGCACAAAAACTCTCGCGACGGCATCCAAGCTGATGAAGAGGGCGTACGTGGTCCAATGAAGCTTATTGAAGAGCTTAAAGGCAAAGGCCATCCATTAGCATACGTTGGTGACGTTGTTGGAACTGGTTCAAGCCGTAAATCAGCAACTAACTCAGTACTTTGGTTAATGGGTGATGATATCCCTAACGTACCAAACAAACGTGCTGGTGGCCTAGTATTAGGTGGTAAAATCGCTCCTATCTTCTATAACACTATGGAAGATTCAGGCGCACTACCTATCGAAAACGTTGCTGTTGATAACATCGATATGGGTGATGTATTTGATATCTATCCACACGACGGTAAAATCACTAAGCATAACTCTGATGAAGTATTATCAACGTTCAAGCTTAACTCAAACACCCTTCTTGATGAAGTACGTGCCGGTGGCCGTATTCCATTAATCGTTGGTCGTGCATTAACTAATCGTGCTCGTGAGTACATGGGTCTTGAGCATTCAGACGTATTCGCTAAGCCTGAACAACCTACTGATTCTGACAAAGGTTTCACCCTAGCTCAGAAGATGGTTGGTAAAGCATGTGGTATGGAAGGCGTACGTCCAGGCATGTACTGTGAGCCAAAGATGACGACAGTTGGTTCTCAAGATACTACTGGTCCTATGACACGTGATGAGCTTAAAGATTTAGCCTGTTTAGGTTTCCAATCAGACCTAGTAATGCAGTCTTTTTGTCATACAGCCGCCTATCCAAAACCAGTTGACGTCGAAACTCAGCACACACTACCTGATTTCATTATGAACCGTGGCGGCGTAAGCTTACGTCCAGGTGATGGTATCATTCACTCATGGCTAAACCGTATGCTTCTTCCAGATACTGTTGGTACTGGTGGTGACTCGCATACTCGTTTCCCAATGGGTATTTCATTCCCAGCAGGTTCTGGTCTGGTTGCATTCGCAGCCGCGGCTGGTGTTATGCCACTAGATATGCCTGAATCTGTCCGTGTTCGCTTCGTTGGTGAACGTCAGCCTGGAATTACTCTACGTGACCTAGTACACGCAATTCCATTACAAGCGATCAAAGAAGGTTACTTAACCGTTGATAAGAAAGGCAAAATCAACGAGTTTAACGGCCGTATCTTAGAAATTGAAGGTCTAGAAGACTTAACCGTTGAACAGGCGTTCGAATTGTCAGACGCATCAGCTGAGCGTAGTGCTGCAGGTTGTACTATTACGCTATCTGAAGAGTCAGTGACTGAGTACTTGAAGTCTAACATCACGCTACTTAAGTGGATGATCTCTGAAGGTTATGGCGATGCACGTACGCTAAGCCGCCGTATCGAAGCGATGGAAGAGTGGTTAGCTAACCCAAGCTTAATGCGTGCTGACGAAGATGCAGAATACGCAATCGATATGACCATCGATATGTCACAAATCAATGAGCCAGTTCTATGCTGCCCGAACGATCCAGATGATGCTAAGACACTGTCTGACGTTGCTGGTGACAAGATTGACGAAGTATTCATCGGTTCTTGTATGACTAACATCGGTCACTTCCGTGCCGCTGGTAAACTACTTCAAGAAGTACCTGCTGGTAGCTTGAAAACTCGTTTATGGATTGCACCACCAACTAAGATGGATGCACGCCTATTGATGGAAGAAGGTTATTACAATACTTACGCTCAAGCGGGCGCACGTACTGAGATGCCAGGGTGTTCACTATGTATGGGTAACCAAGCACGTATTGCTCCAGGCTCTACAGCGGTATCTACTTCTACTCGTAACTTCCCGAACCGTCTAGGTCAAGGTGCTAACGTATATCTGGCATCAGCTGAGCTTGCTGCGGTTGCTGCGGTACTTGGTAAACTACCTACTAACGAAGAATATCAGCAATACGCTGGCATGCTAAACAGCATGGGTGACGAAGTATATCGTTACATGAACTTCGACCGTATGGAAGAGTATACTGAAGAAGCAGACAAAATTAATGTGGCACAACTGTCATAAGTTGACCAACTAAGCGTTAATTTTTAGCTAAAAAAGACCTCGTATATTAGGATTCGGGGTCTTTTTTATTGTTTTTCTATGAGCGATGAATGACAAAGGGCTAATAAATGCAATAATCACAAGACATAAACACTCAAAACAGCAGTTTTTATGGACTTGATAAGTGTGTGGTCTATATACTGTGACTCAACATATTATTATACCTGTCCTTCATACTATATAGATGAGAGTCACCTCCATGTCATACCAATTTTCAGATGTCATCACCGAACTTAAGCCATCTTTTGTGCGTGAAATACTAAAGCTCACCGTCAACAAAAACATTATCTCTTTCGCTGGTGGCTTGCCTGACCCTGAGCTATTTCCGCAGCAAGATATCCAAGATGCTATAAATCTGATGTTTGGTAAACATAAAGAGTCGTTATTTCAATACTCGACAACAGAAGGGCACAGCGGTCTGCGTCAATGGATTGCTGATGAATTTGCAAGAAATCACGGCGTAGAGGTCGATTTAGAGCAAGTGATGATTGTTTCAGGATCGCAGCAGGCTTTAGACTTGGTGGGCAAGGTATTTATTAATCCACAAGACACGGTCGCTATGGAAAGCCCAAGCTATCTTGGCGCGATTCAAGCTTTTAGAATGTACAGTCCTGCTTTTGCTGAAGTGCCATTGGCTCAAGATGGCGTGGATGTTGAGAAACTTGGTGAGGTATTAAACAAGTCAGAGACCAAGTTCTTTTACGGTATTCCAAACTTTCAAAACCCCACCGGCGTGACTTACTCGGCAGCCAAAAAAGCAGCTGTGGCTGAGCAGCTCAAGAGTTCAGGTAAGTTAATGCTAGAGGATGACCCTTACGGATTTTTACGCTTCGAGGGCGACAGCACATTAACCAGACCTATTTATGCGCTAGCGCCAGAGAATGTCATCTATATGGGCTCATTCTCAAAAATATTCGTACCAGGCTTTAGGCTTGGGTGGGTGATTGCACCGGCTGAGATTATCAAAAAGATGGTGATTGCTAAACAGGCAGCTGATTTACACACTAACTCATTTGTACAAGCCATTCTGTTTGAGTATATTGAAAACTATGATTTGCATGCGCATATAGATTTGATTAAAACTACGTACGCTCAGAAAAAAAAGTGCATGGTTGAAGCAATTCAGACGTATTTGGGTGAAGAGATTGAGATTTATCCTAGCTATGGCGGTATGTTTATTTGGGTACGTATACCGGGTATCTCATCTATCGAATTTTTAAATGATGCAATTAAAGAGAATGTGGCCTTTGTACCAGGGGAGGCTTTTGCCTTATCTGACGGCTATCAAGAATTTGTACGTTTAAACTTTACCAGTCTTAATAATAATCAAATTATTGAAGGCGTTAAGCGATTGAAAGGTGCGCTTGATGCTTATCGTCAAAAGGCTGACTTTTAAAATGAGACATTTGAGTTAAGTTACAGAGATTGTATACAAAAAAAGGAGCAGGCTGAAATTATCAGTCTGCTCTTTTTACGTTTTCAGCTTTATTTGTTCAGTGGTGTACTTTTAAAACACGCCCACTAAACGAATTAAAGCATCAGTGACAACAAGCGATTTATTTATTATAAACCGGCTTTCTCTTCTCAATAAAAGCTGTCACACCTTCCAAAAAGTCATCAGTTTGTGCCATACGTACTTGCTGTAATACTTCCATATCAAGCGCCTCATTCAGCCCTGAATAAGCGTGTGTATTAAGCATATGCTTCATGGTCGATAACGATTTGGCTGGAATGGCACTTAAACGATTGGCCAGTTTCAATACAGCGTCATCAATCTCTTCAGCGCTCACCATTTCATTGACTAGATTTAAATCTGCCATGTCTTGTGCTGTAATTTTATCACCCAGCATAATCAGCTCGGTGGTTTTAGCGACACCGACCAATTGATTTAATAAATATACTCCGCCTGCATCTGGTACTAGGCCAATATGAACAAACGCCTGTACAAATTTAGCGGTATCCGTGGTAATACGAAAATCACAGGTTAAGGCTAAGTTCATGCCTTCGCCTATAACGGCCCCTTCAAGCTTGGCAATAATAGGCTTATGAATTTTACGTAGTTTTAGGCTAACGTCTCCGGCACCAGCGACCATCTCTTTGATTTTCTCTGACAGAACCTCTTTATCTAAGCCGCCTGCTAGCATCTCTTTGATATCGCTGCCGCTTGAGAAGTTACCGCCGGCACCTTGTAGTATGATGACTCGAACATCATCATCAGCGCCGGCATCATCTAAAGCTTTTAGGATATTATTCTTCAAAGGCGTGCTAAAGGCGTTAAAGCTTTTAGGGTCATTTAAAGTAATCGTGGCAATATGATTGTCTACGCTATAGAGCACTAAATCTTGAGATTCGGTCATAAGTGGCATCCTAACTAATGAGAGAGAAGAGGGCAGGGAGCACTGGCATAGTACTAAGATAAATCGCTACTACGTGATGATTATGCCAGTATAAAGAAGCATAACTTAGGGGCCATTTAACATAGCCCCTGATTAACATAGCCCCTAAGTTATGAGTTCACGATAAAACAGTTTACTAAAGAAATTTTTGGTTATCAAAGCAAAGGATTAACTAAATGTTAACTAACTTAGCATCTGAATAAAGCGATCGACCTGCTCTTCAGGAGTTGCCCACGACGTCACTAAGCGTACGATACTATGACCATCATCAAGCTCTTCCCACTCGTAGAAATCAAACTCTTGCTTTAAAGTACTAATAAGCGCATGCGGCAAAATGGCAAAGACTTGATTGCTTTGAGCGGGCACGTAAAGCTTGTGTCCTTTTTGCTGTAGACCTTCAGCAAGTTTGGCGGCCATCGCATTGGCATGTTTGCATAGTTTCAAATACAAGTTGTCTTTTAACAGCACTTGGAACTGCAGCGCTAATAAGTAACCTTTTGCCAGTAAACCGCCATGTTGTTTTAGATAAATATTAAAATCAGTGGCGATTTTTTTGTTAGGAATAATTAAAATCTCACCAAACATAGCGCCCATTTTCGTACCACCAAACCAGAACACATCAATCAATTCTGCAAACTCTGCGAAACCTAGAGTGCGGGCATCTGGATTGGTATGGCTGTGTGCAATCGCTGCACCTAACCGTGCGCCATCCATGAATAGATACATATTATTAGCACGGCAATAGTCTGATAAGGCTTTTAATTCTTCATAACTATAAACAGTACCAAGCTCAGTGGTGTTAGAGATATAAACCGCTTTGGCACGCACCACATGAGGCGCGAAGCTATGACGCTTACGGATAGTGTCGACCGCTTCTACGGTTAGCTTACCGTCTTTTGACTCTGCCAAAATAACCTTGTGGCCGGTCGCTTCAATTGCACCAGCTTCATTAACCGCAATATGACCTGTGTTACATGCAATAATACCGTCAATAGGCGTTAGCATGGCAGCGATACAGACTAAGTTAGCTTGTGTCCCTGTGATACCAAAATGAATGGCAATATCATCATTATTTAACTGCTGACGAATGGTGTTTCGTACATCCGCAGAATAGTCATCAAATCCGTACCCTTTATGCTGCTGCAAATGAGTATCTTGTAGTGCATTTATAATATTAGGATGGGCGCTTTCGCTATAGTCGTTTAAAAAGTGAAACATAACTTAGTTTTAAACTCTCTTATTGATAGGGTGTGTGAACAAGCCCTAGTAATGATAAAGTTAAAAGGAGCTGCTAACACAGGGTTAAGCAGCTCCTTTACGCAAAATAGTCAAAATGGTTATCCATAAATAAGTAATTATTATAAAGCAACTTTTTAACAGATGACGATTCTAACTGGCCATTGGCTTTAGGACTTACATAATAAATACGTTTTGACGTATGAATCACAGAAAACCTGACGTTTAACGGCGAGTTTACTCCTAAACAGTGATGACATTACTCATCATTCTCAAAAGCAGCATCGGCCATATAATGTTCTGGCGTTAGGTTAATAAATCGGGTGTACTGACCCTCAAAAGCAAGACGTACTGTACCGATAGGACCGTTACGCTGTTTACCAATAATAATTTCAGCCACGCCCTTTAGGTCAGAGTTCTCGTTATATACCTCATCACGGTAAATAAAGGTAATCAAATCGGCATCCTGCTCAATAGCCCCTGATTCACGCAAATCCGACATGATAGGGCGCTTGTTAGGACGGTTCTCTAGACTTCGGTTAAGCTGAGATAGTGCGATTACCGGACAGTTTAATTCACGCGCCAATGCCTTTAAGCTTCGTGAAATCTCCGAAATCTCTTCCACTCGGTTACCACTTAAGCTCGGTACTTTCATTAGCTGCAAGTAATCGACCACGACCATGCCCATTTTGCCATCGTGATTTTTGGCGATGCGGCGACAGCGTGAACGCAGCTCTGAGGGCGGTAGAGCGGTACTGTCATCAATATACAAATGCTTATCTTGTAAATGAGTGATGGCATTCATCATACGTGCCCACTCATCTTCATTCATTTGTGCAGAGCGCAGGTTGGTCTGGTTAATCTGACCCCACGAAGAGAGCAGACGCATCACGATAGACTCTGCGGGCATCTCCATTGAGAACACCACAACTGGTAAATTCTCATGGAATAATACGCCCTCTGCTAAGTTCATCGCAAAAGTGGTTTTACCCATAGACGGGCGGGCAGCAACAATAATTAAATCGCCTGCCTGCAAACCCTGAGTTTTGTTATTAAGCTCAGTAAAGGGCGTTTTTAAACCAATCATGCCATCAGGATTGCGCTTTAATTCATCCATTTGCTCGACAACGTTGACCAGTACGGAGCTAACCTCCATTGGGCCGCGCTGCTCGGCACGCTTATTATGCTGCTCATTAATGGCGAAAATCTTAGACTCAACTGTGTCCAAGATGTCACTCACGCCGCGCTCTCTTGGATCGTAGGCAAGGGCCAGCATCTCGTTACCTGCAGTAATGAGTTGGCGCAGGGTAGATAACTCACGCACACGCTGTGCATAAGCGGTTAGGTTAAACAGCGTGCCTGGGCTTTGGGTCAAGATATCAGCAAGGTAGCTTTCGCCGCCAGCCGATTTTAGCAACTTTTGAGAGCTTAACCAGTCATGGACCATCACTGTATCATAGGGTTCACCGGCTAATGCTAAATGCGAAATCGCGGTATAAATATGCTGATGGCGACCGGCATAGAAGTCATCTTTTGAAACGATATCAGAGACTCTATCAAAAGACTCTTCAATACTCATCAAAGAGGCAATCAATGCTTTTTCGATATCGATATTGTGTGGCGGCTGCTGGCTAAGCAGGTCGGTTAACCCCACATCGTTGTTCTCTTGCTTGCTATCTGTTTTTTTCTTACTCTCTGCCATAGTTATCAAGTCTTAATCAATGGTTAGATATGTGTGCAAGGATAACTGCGTCCTTATTAATCTGTTCGAGTTGGTTTAATAATAAAGGTTTGGTGTTAGGGGCTTTGGCAGCTAATCTGCCGTACATTCATTTTAAAGCGTGCGTATTAAAACTATCTGTCTTATGCTAAAGCGTTATCTAAATTTCTTTAAAAAGGCGGTTTGAAATATTAATATGAGAAAGTGAGTCATAAATATAAGGAGTTAAATAGGTCATCGAAATAGAAAGTAACTTATTCAAGGCAACAACCTGCAATTAAGGTTTGAATGAAAACGCATTACAGGTTAAGGTTTATTGAGATAAACGTCTATTTATAGCATACCCATGAATGCCAAGTATTTAGATGAGAAGTGAGATTTATAGGATGCAAATCTCTAATGCTATTATTACTAGGCGCTATCAAATTCTTGAGTGCTTCTTTATATAAAGTTTATCACATTGCATCGAAACGAATGACAAATAACACATAATAATTGAAGACACTGGGGTCACAATGACAGCAATTAAAACGCAGGCCAGTCATAGCATTAATGACACAAATTCTATGCCACATAGTGCACCGCAGCCACATACAGCCACATCAAAATCTGCTTTACCGATTGTCCTAACGACCGGTGAGCCTGCGGGCATTGGTATGGATATCTTATTACAGCTTGCAGAGCAAAAAGCTCTCGATAGCTTGCAGCGTGACATCATTGTACTGGCGGATGAAAAAGCGTTAAAAGAACGTGCTATTCAAATATATGGCGCAGAAAATATCTCAAAGCTTACGAATGGTTGGCAACGTATTGCAACTATTAACGAGATATCAGCTGCGGACAATCCTGCCGATTATTTACATCAAGCGTTAGCAGCCCATGCCCATTTAAATGAATCAGACAAATTAGATGATGATTCAAAAACTGTATACCTACAAAAGCCAAGCTTTTATTTGATTGATGTACCTTGCAGTAATCCGGTTGTGGCAGGCAAGCTTGATGTTAATAATGCCGATATGGTGATTGAGCAACTTAGTTTAGCGCATGCTTTGGCTTATCGTGGTGGCGCAGCAGCTATCGTAACCGGGCCGCTTCAAAAATCTATCTTGATAGAGGCGGGGCTAACACTAGATGACGGCAGTATGTTTACCGGTCATACTGAGTTTTTTATGCAAAAAAGTGGCTGTGATAAAGTGGTGATGATGCTAGCAAATACCGTAATGAAGGTAGCGCTAGTGACCATTCATTTGCCGCTAAGAGAAGTTGCGGATGCGGTAACGCCAGAAAACGTCAGGCAAACAGTACAGATTGTACTCGATGATTTAAACAGCAAGTTTGGGCTGATACATCCGCGTGTCTTGGTCTGCGGACTCAATCCTCATGCTGGTGAAGACGGATACTTAGGTAGGGAGGAGATTGAAATCATCAATCCTGTGCTACGTGAGTTCCAAGAGGAGGGCCATGATATCTCCTCCACCATGCCGGCCGATACCTTGTTCACCAGCCGTCATTTAAAAGACTGCGATGCAGTGATTGCCATGTATCATGACCAAGGGCTGCCAGTGCTTAAGTCACACGGATTTGGCGATACCGTCAATCTGACATTGGGGCTGCCGTATATTCGCACCTCAGTCGATCATGGTACAGCATTAGACTTGGCAGGCAAGACGGCAGGTGAGGGGCAGGCAAGTAGTAGTAGCTTGTGGCAAGCGCTTAAAATGGCGGATGAGATGGCCAGTGCCCAAGCAAGGATTTTGTAGTAGCCTTGTTGAGAAGTAGCCCGCTAAATTGTGCTAAACTAAGGTTTTTCCCTACTGATAGTTATTAATTTATGACCCAATCTGATTCTTCAAAGCATCCACTAGATGCCACCCTAAAACGCAGTGCAAAGCATCAACCCAGAAAGCGTTTTGGTCAAAACTTCTTGCATGACTCAAGCATCATTAGTCAAATTGTTGACTCGATTAATTTAAATAGAGATGATAATTTGGTTGAGATTGGTCCTGGTATGGGCGCTCTCACTGAGCCACTGCTTGAGCAAGTCGATGCTATGACCGTCATTGAGCTAGACCGCGACTTAGCCAGTAGTTTGCGTATCCGTATTGGTGCTAACAGCCATGAGCATTTCGATATTATTACTGCCAATGCCATGAATTTCGATTACGCCAGCTTATATGATGCGGACAGCGAGAATCCTAAAAAACTGCGTGTGGTGGGCAATCTTCCTTATAATATTTCGACGCCGCTACTGTTTAAACTGCTTGATTATGCAGATATTATTGAAGACATGCATTTTATGCTGCAAAAAGAAGTGGTAGAACGTATTACCGCTGATGTTGGCAGTAAAATTTATGGCCGTCTATCGGTAATTATGCAATACTTTTGTGAAACTCAGTATTTGCTAACGGTGCCAAGAGGGGCATTTAATCCGCCACCAAAAGTCACCAGTGCGGTATTTAGATTGCGTCCGCATCAACAAAAACCAGTACAAGCAGCTGATGAAAAGCTATTTGCCTTAGTGGTTCGAGAGACCTTTAATCACCGCCGTAAAACCTTACGGGCTATTTTTAAACAGTCATCACTCATGCCGACGCTCACTGATGAAGATTTAGCGACCATAGGCATTGATGGCAATGCACGTCCAGAGACCTTAGACGTGAAGCAGTTTGTTGAGTTGACCAATTTGGTTATCGAAAAAACGCAGTAAGTCGTTTGAGTTGGCCAAGTCATCTGAAAACTAGGTCAGGGCAAGGGCAGTGTCAAAGATGGCGCAGTGACAAAACAGGGTAAATAGTTAAGGGAATGGGCATTTAAGATAAAAACTAATTTTAAACTTAATTTGAGGGGTTATATGACTTATAGAGCCGAGTATGTGATCGGAGATTTACAAGGATGTTATGCCTCTTATCTCGATTTGTTAGATAAGCTCGCGTTTGATCCGAAGCAAGATAAGTTGTGGTTTGTTGGTGATATTGTCGCACGCGGAGAAGATTCTTTGTCCACACTGAGGCATGTGAAAATGTTGTGCGAACAAGGTGCGGCAAGCACAGTACTTGGCAATCATGATATTAACCTTATCGCAGTTTGGCGCGGCTTTGCTCCGCTAAAAAAGAAAGACAAAACGGAAGCTATCTTAGAGGCACCAGATTGTGTAGAGCTGTTAAACTGGTTACGTCATCAGCCTATTATGGCGTTTCCGGATAAGGATACGGTGCTGGTTCATGCCGGCATACCGCCGCATTGGACCATCAAACAGGCGCATCAATATGCGCGTGAAGTTGAGGTGCAGTTATCAAGTAGTTTGCATCAGCTAGATAGAGTCTTGCCGAACCTTTATAGCGGTGAGGCCGATGCTTGGTCAGATAGTCTACATGGCTTTACGCGTATTCGAGCGATTACCAACTATTTCACCCGTATGCGCTTGTGTAAGCAAGATGGGTCGTTAGAATTTAGCTTTAAATCAAGCCTAACCGATGAGATGCCAGATAGCTTTAGACCTTGGTTTGAATGGCAAGTGCCGCGCGAGCGTAAGATATTGTTCGGGCATTGGGCGGCTTTAAAAGCTGAGATCGATTTGCCACATGCCAGAGCATTAGATGGTGGCTGTGTTTGGGGAAATTGTATGGTGGCGTATCGCTTAAGCGATGGCAAGATTATCAGCACCTCTGAGGGATGCACTGGGGATTAAACCTAGAATTATCTTAGCTTATCGATAGGGCTAATATATAAAAAGGCACAAAATAAACTCTGTGCCTTTTTATATAAATTATCTATCAGTCGCTAGTCACTTATAGACAGTCATTGAATGTGTTTATTGGGCCGTCAAACCACCGTCAACAACAAACTCAGAACCCGTTGAGTAACTTGAGTCATCAGAGGCTAAAAACAGTACCATACCGCTGACTTCTTTTGGATCTGCCACGCGTTGTAGAGGAATACTTTTAGCGAACTTCTCAACGGAGTCTTTGGTATCGCCCTGCATGATCATTGGCGTCGCAATCACACCTGGATGCACTGAGTTTACACGAATGCCATGTGGCGCTAGCTCTAAAGCAGCGGCTTTACTCATACCACGTACAGCAAATTTTGAATCAGTATACCCAATAGCACCGCCGACTAAGCCATTAATAGAAGAGATATTGATAATTGAGCCTTTCTTTGCCTCTTTCATAGTAGAGGCAACCGCTTTTATTCCTAAAAACACCGACACTTGGTTAATCTCAAGAATACGTCGATAGTCCTCTAATGAGGTATCAAGTAAAGATTTTGCCATAGTGATACCCGCATTATTGACCAGTACATCAATACCACCAAAGGTCTCTTTTGTTTGCTTAACGACCGAATCCCAGTCATCTTCATTGGTCACATCATGTTTGATAAATAACGCATTATCACCTAACTCTTTTGCTAGTTTGTCACCTTTATCAGTATTAATATCAGTTAATACAACTTTTGCACCCTCAGTTACGCAAAGGCGGGCATGGGTCTCGCCCATACCTTGAGCCGCACCAGTAATGATGACTACTTTGTCTTGTAAACGAGCCATATTGCTCTCCTTTTATTATTCATTTTTATATTATTAACCACATATGTTTTAGCATAGTTTTTATTAGAACGTCGGTGCGCTAAAGCGCCATAAAAGACCCAGATAATATATAAAAACATAGTGTATTGATGTTAGTTCAAATCCCTAATTCTTGTGTTATTGTTTGTTGGGTTTGGATAAACAAAGGTGAACTGCTACCTGATTTGAACTTTAGTTAAGCGGACTATTTTAAAAAATAACAGCAGACTTACTTATAAGCCTGCTCATTCTATTTACTTACCAGTCCATTTAACCACTAATGCTATTCGCTATTTATTCAGGTAGCTTAGGTGGTTTTTTCGGCTTAGGTAAAGGCGTCTTAGCATTCTTGGTTTTATCGTCTTTTTTAGAGACTTCTGAATCAGAGATTGTTTCACTATGAGTCTCAGATTCTTGAATATTGGGCTCAAAGGACACATCGCTTAAATCATCACTTAAGACCACGACCTTCTTCTCAGTGACCTGTTCAGAACCATTTGGGTCGGTCAGCTTATTATTAAAGTCATTCTTTTGGGCGAGCTCATCAATACGCTTGCTATCAATGGCGGTACCCTCTGGCATCACATTGATATCAGACAGACGACGTACGGCAAAGCTCGTTGGAGAAGGGCCACTCTTCTTAGGCTTGCTGATATCTTCATGAATCATATAACCGTGACTGTCAATTCGCGAATACTTCATCGGCTCAGGGCGTGGTAAGAAAAAGTCGCGCGGCTGAGTGATTAAGTGGGTATACAACAGCTTGAGAATATGTCGCCATTCAAAGGCTTGTACACCTTTAGCACGTAGCGCCACAAGCATGGCAAGTGCAAAGCTGACCAATAAGTTAATCAAGCCAATGAGTAGCACGCCCAGTAACGATATCGCCACCAGTGCAAAGCTAAAGCTCTCCTCGGGGATGTTAAACAAGCCATGAGCGAAGTTTGCAGAGGCAAAGGCGATATGGCGAATATCGAGCGGTAGACCAAAAATATAACCCACGGTGGCGGTACTGCCTAGGAAGACACCGAAGAGGAAGTTGCCCATAATCGCGCCTAAATTACCCTCGACAAATTTGCCAAGGCGTTCAGGCCAACGTTTGGGCATGGTTTTTAATAACAACTTATGACGAGCAATACGCTCACCAATATTGTTAAAAATAGCCAAGTTATCATAATAGCCGGCAATCAAACCAGCCATAAATAAATACACACCGGCGATGGCAGCATGGAATAGGGCAAGCGAATGGAACGGATCGAGGTCGTGTAATAAATGCTCGGCCTTATCCATATTAATCATAGGATTACCAGTGACTAGCATCCAAACTATAGAGATAATTAGTGCTAATGGCATGGCAATGAGCACGTTACCCATAATTGCCACAAACTGGGTGCGCATAATATCCACCATCAATTCAGAGAGTTTGGCCAATTGACGAGATTTTTTACCAGAGCCATCGGATATAGTTGAGGCAATGGCTGCAGCCGTCATGGCAGGCTGCTTGGTAGCAACCGTACCGTGAATAATATGAATAAACACAAAGCCTAAGCCATAAATCATACTATTGACAAAGGCACGGCTCATAGGCGCAAGGTCTAAATCGTATGACAAAATCTTGATAGTTGCCATAAAGGCAATAATGAGACCACCAATGACGGCCTTTTTGAACATTTTATAATAGCCTGATTTGTCAGTACTAATATAATGCTCACCCACACGCCCTGAGTTTTCAGTGACTTTACGTGATAACAGCTTGGTATTGTTATCAATTAAATAGCCAATACTATAACGGCGCTTTACGCTAATAATAATGGCTTGAGTCAGCTCGATAAGGGCCTTATCACGATTTTTATGATTATCCGCAAGCAGCTCACTTAAGATACGCATTCGCTTTAGACTTTGCTCCAAACGCAGCAACATATTGGTCAGACGGATGGAGATGCCGGTTTTATAAATACGCTTACGGATGGTAGTGACAATGTCATCACACTGCTCAATCATTACCAGTAGCGGTGCAGGATTAACGTCTTTTGGTGGCATCACATCTTTGTGATCATCAAGCTGATGTGCGGCACGGTATTCATTCACAAATAAAACCGCTTCTTGGTTTTGCGCCACAAATGAAGCGGAATAGTCGAGCATTTGCGGATAAGCTTTCATCAAATCAGGATGTAGGCCGATGCCGTTAATACGATAAGAGAGAATCACCATCGCATTGAGAATATTATTTTTGGCAGTGGCGACAAGCCTAATATGCGCATCATCAACCATAATCAGGTCAACAAGCTCATCCCACAATGATTCATCCACGCTACCGAGCCAGCGCTCGTCATGTTTGCCGTCAAATAGGTAATTAACCAACTCAACAATAGAGTCATCTTCTGGCAAAAGGGGAATAAACCTATGCCCAATCAGACGCATTAAGCTACTTGAGAAGCTGTGATCAGACAAAATACCCGTATCAGTGAATAAGGACATACGGTGATACTGATTGAGCAGGGTTAAGATAAATACCGCCAAACCGCTAGCGTACTCAGGATTCTTCTTGAGTATCTTATTTAATTCGCAAATCTGCTGATTGGCGAGATCAGGATCTTTTTTGTTCTCAGCTTCAGAGACACGTAAGTGATCAATCAGCTTTTTAAGTACGTATGGCTCTGGCGTATCACGCAAAGCATTGATCTTACTTAATATGTTGTTTAGGTCTGTCACTTAATAGCCCTTATTCATTCAGATATGGGAAAGTTATCTTAATCCATAGATAAATACAATCCTTTTAGTGTGTTAGCAGCGGCGAAATTGCAAGAAGTCATGACAATGCATTCTTTTTGTTACCTTAATTAGTTTGTTTTAGCTGCCTTATAAAAACAGAAAAAAAAGACAGCCCCCTAAGGACTGTCTCTTTACTAAGCCGGTTTTTAGGCCTAATCAATGAGCAAAAATTAGCTAACGTTTTGTTGAAAGTAAGCCAAATCAAAGTCCATGATTGGGTCACTACCGGTTTTAACCATCTCAGCATGTGCATGGATGCGAGGTAGGATACGGCCAACGAAGTAGGTTGCTAGTTTTAGCTTATTAGCATAGAACTCGCCTTCTTTGTCGTGAGCGGCCTCTACCATCATTGAGAACATGAACGCGTAACATAAGTAGCCCATTGCGTGTAGATAGTCTACCGCACAGCCGTTGATTTCGCTCTTACGCGTGCTGATGTTGGTCAGAACGGTCTTGGTTAGCTCTTCAATGGTATTTGCGGCATCTAAAGTTGCTTGCTTAATTTCGTGATCCGCTTTCATGTTTGCCACGAAGTCACGGATTTCAGCTAGGAAGTTTTCAAGGTATTTGCCGTTGTTACGGGCAATTTTACGGCCTAATAAGTCTAGTGCCTGAATACCGTTTGCGCCTTCATAGATTTGCGAGATACGGGTGTCACGAACGATTTGTTCCATACCCCATTCACGGATATAGCCATGACCGCCGAATACTTGCTGGCTGTCTACGGCTGCTTCAAACGCTTTATCAGTTAAGAATGCTTTAGCAATAGGCGTTAATAAAGCAACGCGGGCAGCCGCCGCTTTAGCGTTTTCTGCATCTACACTGAATTTAGACTCATCTAATTGCTTAGCAACATACATGGCAAAACAGCGAGACGCTTCAGCGTTAGCACGTGCATTTAATAGCATACGGCGTACGTCTGCATGGTGGATAATCGCATCGGCAGGTTTTTCAGGGCTTTGGATTTGAGTATCGCTACGGCCTTGACCACGGTCAAGGGCATATGCAGCTGCGTTTTGATAGGCAAGCTCAGTACCACCTAGGCCTTGAAGACCCATGGTTACACGCTCATAGTTCATCATAACGAACATAGAGGCAAGACCGGTATTCTCTTCACCAACCATCCAGCCTTTAGCGCCATCAAAGTTCATAACACAAGTCGCTGAACCTTTGATACCCATTTTGTGTTCGATAGAACCAGCCGCTAGCGTGTTACGCTCGCCTAGGCTACCGTCTTCATTAACCATGAATTTAGGCACTAAGAATAATGAAATACCTTTTGAGCCTTCTGGTGCATTTGGTGTTTTAGCCAATACTAAGTGAACGATGTTGTCCGCTAGGTCATGCTCACCGCCAGTAATAAAGATTTTAGTACCAGAGATGTTGTAGCTACCGTCATCATTTGGAACGGCTTTGGTTTTGATGATACCCAAGTCAGTACCCGCATGTGGCTCAGTTAAACACATGGTACCTGCCCATTCGCCTGAGTACATTTTCTCAAGGTAGGTCTGCTTTTGTTCTTCAGAGGCTGAGGCTAATAAACAAAGCGTCGCACCAACCGTTAGGTTAGGATAGAGCGCGAAAGCTTGGTTAGTCGTGAACACCATTTCTTCAGTCAGCATGGTAACCATTTTAGGGAAACCTTGACCGCCGTATTCAGGGTCACCGCCAAGGCCAATCCAACCCGCTTCTGCGTACTGTTTGAACGCATCTTTAAAGCCGGCTGGTGTGGTTACAACGCCGTCACCGTGGTAAGTCGCGCCTTCTTCATCACCAGTACGGTTTAGAGGCAGTAATACGTTTTTAGACAGCTTCGCCATCTCTTCTAAAATCATGTTAACGGTGTCCATGTCAACATGTGCTAGGTTTTCGTTGGCTTGCCAGAATTTTTCAACGTCAAAAACGTCGTTTAGCATAAAGCGCATTTCATCTAGCGGTGGATTATAAATAGCCATGTGTGTTTCGTCCTTTTAGATTTTTAGAATAAGTCAGTAATGAGTTATAAGCTGCGTATAAACATGTAAATAATCAGTATGCAGATAAGTACTACTAATAGTAGCACCTATCGTGTCATTTCAATAGACTAAGACAGTAGAGTAGGTCAGTCTTAGAATGCGAACTGATCCACATCCATGCTCATGTATGGCTCAGCACCTGAGTCGATACGAGCGATGTAAGTGCGTGTACGTGGCAATAATTTGCTGAAGTAGAACTGAGCAGTTTTAATTTTCGCATCATAGAATGCCGTTTCAGTCGTACCACTAGCAAGTGCTTGCTTAGATACCGCAACCATACGTGCCCATAGATAAGCTAGAGTCACATAACCGCTGAAGTACATATAGTCTACGGCTGCTGCGCCAACTGAGTCTGGGTTTTGAGTCGCTTGCATGCCGATGCGAGCCGTCAAATCAGCCCACTCAGTATTTAGCTTCGCTAATGGACGGACAAATTCGCCCATAGAGTCATCATCTTCATGCTCTTTGCAGAATTTATGGATGACTTTAGTAAAGTTAGCAAGCATCTTGCCTTGTGAGCCCAGTACTTTACGGCCTAATAGGTCTAATGATTGAATTTCAGTTGTACCTTCATATAGGCAAGAGATACGGGTGTCACGTACGTTTTGCTCCATACCCCACTCAGAGATAAAGCCGTGACCACCATATACCTGTACGCCGTGGTTCGCCGCTTCATAGCCAGTTTCTGTTAAGAAGGCCTTAGCGATTGGGGTTAATAATGACAACATTTGATCTGCGTATTTTTGTTCATCACCTGCGCCTTTAGCCACAGTATCAGCAAACATGGCTAGATAATAAACCAGTGCGCGGCCACCTTCAGCAAATGCTTTTTCAGTTAATAGCATGTTGCGAACGGCAGGGTGAACAATGATTGGGTCAGCTGCTTGGTCCGGCGCTTTAGCACCAGATAGTGAACGCATAGCAAGACGTTCTTTAGCGTATTCTAGCGAGCCTTGGAAAGCCACTTCAGAAGCTGTTAAGCCCTGAACTGCAGTACCTATACGTGCCACGTTCATAAAGGTGAACATGCAGTTTAGACCACGGTTTTCTGGGCCAATTAGGTAACCCGTTGCGCCGTCAAAGTTCATGACACAAGTAGCTGAGGCTTTGATGCCCATTTTGTGTTCGATTGAGCCACAAGTCACACTGTTTCGCTCACCTAAGCTACCGTCAGCGTTTACATTTACTTTTGGTACGATAAATAGCGAGATGCCTTTGGTACCTGCTGGTGCCCCTGGTAGACGAGCTAGAACGATATGGATAATGTTATCCGTCATATCGTGCTCACCGGCTGAGATAAAGATTTTTTGACCAGTAATGGCGTAAGTACCGTCTTCTTTTGGTTCTGCTTTGGTACGGATTAGGCCTAAGTCGGAGCCTGCATGCGCTTCGGTTAGACACATGGTACCTGACCATTCGCCAGTTACCATTTTTTCTAAGTAGGTTGCTTTTTGCTCATCAGTACCATGGTGCTCAAGTGTTGCGATAGCACCGTGGGATAAGCCTGGGTACATTGAAAATGACCAGTTAGCAGAGCCCATGATTTCGTTAACCACAGTACCTAAGGAGAAAGGCATGCCTTGACCACCGAACTCTTCTTCAGCAGCAAGGGCGGCAAAACCAAGCTCACAATATTGTTTATATGCGTCTTTAAAACCTTTTGGTGTAGTCACTTCACCGTTATTAAAAGTACAGCCTTCTTCGTCGCCGCTGCGGTTTAAAGGAGCAATTTCATTTTCAGCAAAGCTGGCAGCTGCTTCAATATAGCTATCAACAATGTCACGTTCAACTTCTTGGTAGGCGTCTAAACTTTTGTAGTGACCAGTGCTGTCTAAAAGCTCATGTAAAACAAACTGCATGTCACGAAGGGGGGCTTTATATTGCATGAGACTATCCTTAAATGAATGTTTTTTGATGGACTGGGTCTATTTAGGTAAAACAAATCCGCTTAATCTCAAAAAAGTACGTCACATCTCTATACTTTAATAGAAACAGCTGCATACTGGCAGACGACTTAAGTAAAAGAGTGGTGAGGTGCAAAGCAGTGATTTGTTTTGGTAAACAGTGAGTCGCCATAGAAGCGGCAGAATACTAAAAGAGTAGCTGGTTATCACAAATTTGGCTGTCACTGATAAAATGTTTTTCAGGTGAAAAGATAGATGTTAGGCCGTTGTTTTACAAGCAGTTGCATAGACTTATGGGTCACAAAAAAATGATTGATTTAGTCATGGAAGAAGAAAAAGTCTATTTTTAAAGACTGAAATGGTAGGAGGATAAGAGGCGGTGATGTATGAAAAGTATAGAAGGATTAAAGAAAATATATTATCTATAAAAGTATGGATTCACTAAAAATAAAAAGCTCAGCCCCTTGATAGGAATTGAGCTTTTATTTACTCATAGAGTAGGAACCTGTGTTCACAAGCTATAATTGGCTCTTTTTGCCTAAAACAAGCCACTACTTTGTTAAAATTCGGCTCGAATAGAATGACTATTCAACCCAATTTTGCCTCGTATTGTCTCATTTTATTCTAAAAATACCATAACTGTAGCTTATGAATACAGGTTCTAAGAAGATTAGCAGGGTGATTCGCTCAGTAAATGATAGACAATAAGTACTTTTAGCAAATCAGATTAGTCTAAAGTACTGATATACATTAACGTCGATAGAGCAACTACTGGTGCCGTTTCAGTACGTAATACACGATTGCCTAATTGCCACGGCAGATAATTAGTCCCCCGTGCTAGCTGATATTCCGTATCAGACAAACCCCCTTCAGCACCGATCAAAATATCAAAGCGGGGAAGGGCAGAGGCATTGTTTTGGGATGCAGTAGCAAATTGATCATTGATAGACTGATTGACATCAATCGTCTCTTTTTCTTGCTGGCTCGGTACGGCTAACACGAGCGATAACGGGCTTTGTTTAAAATAAGACTGGTAAAACGTATCTTCTAATAAATAGCGTACGCTGTCATGAACGTCGCCCATATTACCTTTTAGCCACTCTTCAATCGACACGGGCGACAAAACAAGCGGTGGACGATTAAGGCCGCACTGCTCACAGGCAGACAAAGTAACTTGCTGCCAATGATTGAGCTTTTTGTCGACTTGATTGGCTTTTAACCGAACCTCACCATGTTGACTGGTTAATAGCTGAATGGCCGTTGCACCAAGTTCGGTTGATTTTTGAATGGCGTAATCCATTCTATCGCCGCGGCTCATCACGATAGCTATGGTACTGTGATAGGCCGGCGTGTTATCGGCCGTGTCATGTGATAAAAGTCGGGCAGTGGCCGTTTTTTTATCAATACTCTCAAGCTCTATAAGGGTCTGTCCGCCCAAGCCATCAAAAACCACGCTCTGATCCCCAACTTTGGCCCGAAGCACTCGGCACCAATGATGATAGACATCATCGGGTAGTGTTAAAGTGCTATCTGTCGGCAATTGGCTTAACGCTAAGATAGTTTCAGTATTTGATGCTGTCTCTGCGCTTAAACCATTTAAGCTTGGATTATAAAAAAAACGGCGCATAGACTTAGGCTCCAGTGCTTGCAGTCGTTAGGCCTAGGGATTCAACCAAGCGTTTGTTAGGTTCAACACGGTTCATAGAATAGAAGTGCAGTGCAGGCACACCTTCAGCAATAAGCACTTCGCATAAGCGGTGTACCACTTCAAATCCAAAGTCGCGGATGGCTTTACGGTCATCGCCGTAATCGGCTAATTGGCGACGAATAAAGCGAGGTATATCAGCACCACAGCTGTCAGCAAAGCGAATTAAGCTGCTAGAATTGGTTATCGGCATAATACCGGCGACCAGTCTGTGCTTGTCTGTATCAACACCGCGTTTCTCTAATGAGTCACGTAGATACAAATAGCTTTCTGGGTTATAAAAGAACTGGGTAATGGCCGAGTTTGCACCAGCGTCAAATTTATTAATCAGGTTCTGAATATCTGAATCAAAGCTTTTGGCCTGAGGGTGCATTTCAGGATAGGCAGCCACTTCTATTTGAAAATGATCGCCTGAATGTTCACGAATAAAGCGTACTAAATCTAAGGCAAATGGCAATTCGCCCATACCAACTTGACCAGAGGGCAGGTCGCCACGCAGTGCAACCATACGGTCGATACCGATTGATTTATAGAAATCTAAAAGCTCTGCAATTTCGCTTTTATCATCACCGATACAGGAGATGTGAGGGGCGATAGGGGTATCAGCACGCTCTTTAAGAGCAGCGACAATGCCCAAAGTGCGTTCACGAGTTGTACCACCAGCACCATAAGTCACGGAGAAGTAACTGGGAGCAAGCTCATTTAACGTATCGAAGGTCTGATACAGCTTCGTGATGCCATCGTCTGTTTTGGTTGGGAAAAACTCGAAAGAAAATTGTGGCTTACTCATAGTCTGTCCTTGATGAAGTCCTTGATAAAACCCTTCATGAAAATAGGTACCTAATAAGAGGCTGAGAAATTGAATCAATTTCTCAGCCCTGAATGCTTGATACTTACTATAATGAGTTTATGGTCTAACGCTAAATACTAAAACGGTTTAAGGTTAGTACTTATCGTTATTTTAGTACTTATAATCATCAGGCTTGAATGGACCTTCCACAGGTACGCCAATATAGTCTGCTTGCTCTGGTGTTAGCTTGGTCATTACACCATTAAAACCGGCAACCATAGCAGCCGCTACTTCTTCATCAAGTTTCTTCGGTAATACTTTAACGTATAGGCCGTTTGCACGTGCATCAGCAGGTAATTCAGAGAATTTTTGCTCATGTAAGTACATTTGTGCCAATACTTGGTTAGCAAATGAACCATCCATAACACGTGATGGGTGACCTGTTGCGTTACCTAGGTTTACTAAGCGGCCTTCAGCTAACAAGATTAGATAATCACCATCTTCTTCTGAGCGATACACTTGGTGAACTTGTGGTTTAATCTCAACCCAGTTCCAGTTGTCACGCATAAACTGAGTGTCAATCTCGGTATCAAAGTGACCAATATTACAAACCACAGCACCAGATTTTAAAGCGGTAAGCATATGCTTATCACACACGTGATAGTTACCTGTCGTGGTTACAATTAAATCGGTATCTTGTAATAGGCGGGTGTTAACACTATCTGCTGAATTGGTATTGTTACCATCAATGTATGGAGAAACCAGCTCATAGCCGTCCATACATGCCTGCATGGCACAAATTGGGTCAACTTCTGATACACGGACAATCATGCCTTCTTGACGTAAGCTTTGCGCTGAGCCTTTACCCACGTCACCATAACCGATAACCAATGCTCGGCGGCCAGCAAGTAGCATATCAGTACCACGTTTGATAGCATCGTTTAAGCTATGACGGCAGCCATATTTGTTGTCGTTTTTAGATTTAGTTACTGCGTCGTTTACATTAATAGCAGGTACTTTTAATGTGCCTTTATTAAGCATCTCAATTAGACGGTGCACACCAGTAGTGGTTTCCTCTGAGATACCGTTGATAGTCTCAAGCATTTGAGGATAGTCATTATGGATAAGAGCAGTTAAGTCGCCGCCATCATCCAAAATTAGGTTAGCGTCCCAAAGCTCGCCATTTTCTTCACCGCCAACAAATAGCTGCTGACGTAAGCACCACTCATACTCTTCTTCAGTTTCACCTTTCCAAGCAAAAACGGGAATACCGCTCGCAGCCATTGCCGCAGCAGCATGATCTTGAGTAGAGAAGATGTTACATGAGGTCCAGCGTACTTCAGCGCCTAGTGCGACTAGGGTCTCAATAAGTACGGCGGTTTGAATGGTCATATGAATACAACCAAGGATTTTTGCACCGGCTAAAGGCTGTGCTTCGCTATAACGCTTACGTAGACCCATTAATGCTGGCATTTCCGCTTCAGCTAATGATATCTCACGACGGCCATAATCTGCTAGGCTGATGTCAGCTACTTTATAATCGCTAAAGTTCTCTAAATTGGTTTTTGAATCGATATTAGACACTGCGTCCATCTCGAGCTCCTTGGTATTGATAAAAGATAAGGGGGAAAGAAACGCAGGTGTCGTTGTTTGCCAGACATTAGATATCAAATCTAACTCTCAATTTCATGCTCTCTAGTCTAGTATAGCCACTTACAAAATAATAAAACCCAGTAAGATTAACCATCTATAATAAGGTACTAAGCAATAAGGTACTAAGCGTTAAATTAGGACTGGCGAGCCGAGCCTGACAACATAATAATAAGTTGAATGAACAATAGCCGTGCTATAATCCGCTCCCTATTTTATATGCTGACGCAACACCTCTCGGCTGCGCACTATTGTAATAGATGTCAGGGGTAATGTCATCCGCTTGCTTTAAGTTTAAAATAGAGTAAGGGGATTGTTTGTCTATTTATTTGCATTAAAAAAAACTTAGGTTTGGGTATATAAGCAACGCAACTTACAAATTTGTAAGTAAAAGTTACAGAATTGCCATCAAAAAGCAACTTTTAAAGCGTGACATATTTTGTAAAAAAGTGTTTAATAGGCACATATTAATACGGGTAACTGTAATTGGTATTGGATGACTGATCAATTGGCAGTTCAGGTAGTCAACTACTTGGATTGTTTTTTTGACGACAGACGACAATCCGGTCTCAGCTAAATGAAGCTATATACTCTTGGAGATGTTATGAAACTTTTTAAATTATCAGCAATCACTGCTGCAGTACTTTGCTCATCTGTAGCAATGGCTGCTACCCCTACTCAGCAGCAAGCTTATCAATACAACCAAAATGCAGGTGTTATCGCTAACACTGCAGGTGCGGTTACTGGTACTGCTAAAACTTTATTCAACACTGCTACTCATCCTGGTGCTATCAGTGCTGAGATCGGTACTTTAGGTTACGGTGCTAACATCGCTTGGGGCTTAAACGAAACGACTGAGCTTCAAGCGGGTTGGTCAGGTATGAACTTTGACGGCGATCATGACTTAGATGGTAATGACTCTTGGATCAACTATGACAAAGTTTTAGGTGATGGCTACGGTAGCTACCAAGGCGAGCTGGACTACGATTTTGATTTTAGCAACCCATACATTGGTGTTCAGATGCGCCCATTTGCTAACAACTTTACAGTTGCTGGTGGTGTAATGGTTCCTGACAACAAGTTAAAAGCAAAAATTACAGCTGATCCTTCATCTGTAGGTGACGCAACAGTTTCTATCGACGGTTATGAATATCAAGTTGATAACGCTACTATCAAAGCTGAGAACAAAAGTAAGCTAGCTCCATATGTTACTATCGGCTATCGTCCAAATATCAATCAACATTGGGGTGGTTTCTTCGAAGTTGGTGCGGCTTATATGGGTAAATTAGAAGCTAAAGTTAGCGGTCCAGATGCAGGTGTTATCGGTGTTGACGCTAACGGCGCTGTATCAGATAAGAATTTTGCTGAAGCAGCTAAAAATGAAATCGAAGAAGACGATTTCTGGTATCCAATCGTTAAAGCTGGTGCAACTTACCGCTTCTAATGATTGATATCATCTAGTAAACTAAAAAATGACTCCTTCGGGGGTCATTTTTTTATGCTAAAAATAGTAACTAACTAATCACTTTAAATATAAAATAACTAAACCGCGACTATTAATTTCAAAGAGGGCAGAAATAGGTAATTTATTGGATAGTCAGTCTGCACGTCGCCGTTTAGATATGAAGCAATTGACGCTTTAATTGATGCTCGATGAGCGACATTATTATCAAAAATAGACAGTGATTTGTGATGACTAGCTTGCTGTAATAGTAATTTAACGGGTGCAATAAGATTCTGCTTCAAGCCACTCATTAAATTTGCCTTCTCATTCGAGACGTTTAATCGCTTAATAGTCGATTCTTTTAGCATCCATAGTAAGTCTAAAGCTTGTTGTTGATCTGACTCAGGTAGTGTTTGCAACCAGTCTATTTCATCAGCATGGTAAAAGCGTTTGGCAACTTTCATGGATACATGAGACAGTTCTATATCAATACCCACAGGAGCTTTGCTAATGGCGCAAGTAACTGCATTATTAGAATGAGAAAAGCTAACGTAGTAATTTGACGGCTTTAAGCGGTAAGGGAAGCTCGATTCATCAAGCCAAAGTTTTGTTGTATTTAGTGCGATCGGTTCTGAGTTGCTGATATCAATTACTGGGTTTACATGACTGTTGTTATTTTCCTGAATGCTGTGGTTTAGCTGAAGATTATTATTAAAGTCATTAGCATAGCGCTCAATTAAAAGATCTAGCAGGTTACGCACGGCTTGTTTTTGCTGTTGCACAAGCTGTGCTGTCTGATTAGCTAATACCCCGTTCTGACTAAATTGAATGTAAGCGACCCAGACTGAAGGTTCAAAACCATCTTTATTTTTATGACTTTGTACATGTAACTCGCTATTTAGTTCACTGTCAAATCTGGCAAGGTGACAATGACTAAACATAAAATCAGGTTGATTAAGTGAGGCTGAGTTAGGTTCCGAGCACATGAGTATCCCAAAAGTATTGCAATATTGATAACAAGGATTGTGTATGTTTGTTCCAAAAACAAGCCCAGCTAAATTAGCTGGGCTTGTTTATTTGATGCGATAGAACTGGGTAATTATTTACTACATGTATTCAATACTGAATGGCTTAGTAAGATAATTCTGCACGGCGGTTTTGTGAATAAGCAGCTTCATCGCTACCGGCAACAGCAGGACGCTCTTCGCCATAGCTGATGGTTTCGATTTGTGCGTTATTAACACCCTTTGCAGCAAGATAGCTACGAACAGCTTGAGCACGGCGCTCGCCTAGAGCATGGTTATATTCACGGCTACCACGTTCATCAGTATGACCGGCAATCAATACGCGTGCATCTGGGTTCTGCGCTAAGAATTCAATCTGATCTTCCAATACGGCTGCGGCTTGGTCAGTGATTTCACTGCTGTCGAAATCAAAGTACACGATACCCTGAATGTTTTGAGCAGCAGCTTGTACTTGTGCGCTGTTATTAACTAAAGAGCCGCCATTACCGTAAGCGGCATTACCTGGTACACCCATTGGTGCGACCACGACTTCAGATGTGTTGGCACGTTTGCTAGCACAGCCAGTAGTAGCTATTAGCGCAGCTGAAACAAGAGTAAGAGCCGAAGCCTTAAGAATAGAGTGCATGTTATTTCCTCAGAGTTTATAGAGATATTGAGAGGTTTTTATTATTTAACCCTCTTAATCAACAGTGTGTTTGATAAATACGGTGTGTGGTAAATATAGCATATTTATATGCAGATGTTACTTTATGTAAGTAGTCTTACTGTAAATTTATTTTAGAATAATGGCAAGGTTTCCACAATAAGACAAGTACTTTATATCGTCAGTCTAGCTATTTTTTTGACTTGATATTCAAGCCCAAAGCAGGGCATGACACCTACCAGCGGTATTTATCAAAATTTTCAGGATTTGCCCAGTATTTTGCATTTAGCCAATCAGGACGCTGCTTATAATCATAAAGGTTAAACTGCCAACATAAGATTTGTGTCTCATTATCAGAGCTGGCATCGGCAGACTCTTTAACAGGCGCAGAAGCCAATATATAACCTAAACCACTTAACGTCTGTCTGGAATTCAGTGGAGATAAGAACATCACGCTTTGCTCAGCGAACAAATCTCTTAAACGTATGGCAATGCTTTTTAGCGATTGAGAGACATTTGCGTCTAACGTGTCTTCCTGTTCTAGCGTGTCTTTCTGATTACCAGAGGTCTGATTACCAGAGGTCTGATTATCAAGTAGCTGTGGCTCAATGTAGCAGCCTAGCGTATAGCGTGTATCAAAAGCAGCGGTGATAAACTCATCAGATTTCAGAGTTGTAATCTGCATATCAGTATAAGCGTGTTGAAGATGCTCTGATAAGGTATCTGTCGTTGTCGACTCGCCAATCAGTAGTAAGCTAAAGGGCTGGGATTTTGTTTCATTTGTCTTTGAATCAGTTTGCTGCAGAAAGTCAATCACCTCAGCTAAGTGTTGCAAAATAGCGGAGAGAGCGGGGGAGTTTGTGGTTCTTTTTATAGGCATAATCAGTGCTTGTGTCGTCAGGCCGATTAAGGCAATGGAAAATAGAGGCGCTTGCTAGCCAACTTTGAAAACATGGGTTTAAAACAGCAGCAATGCCACAATATAGGTATTAAGCTTTTATCATATCGTAAATGATCAAATTATAAGTGATTCTATCGTAAATAAAATCCTAAATAAAAGAGAGCTATTATGACAGATTTAAATCAAACCGATGCCAATGATAATGCCATGATTATTGATGGTGTCACCCCTGATGCCCCTCTGCACAATCCTAATGAGCTTGGGTCATTATCAGAGGAGAAAGGCACTACAGTTGAGAAGATTTATTTAAAAGACTATACGCCGCCAAACTTTAGTGTCGAGAGTGTGGATCTAGATATTAAACTATTTGATGACCATGCTACTGTCGATAGCGTATTAAATATGACGCGTCAGCATCCGGGTGATTTGGTATTACTCGGTCAAAATATGACATTGACTAGTATTCGTATGAATGACAAGGTGCTTGATGAGTCGGAATATCAGCTTAATAAAGAGCAGCTTATTATCAAGGATGCCCCTGATGAGGTGGTATTAGATATCAGTGTTAGTCATCAGCCGCAAAAGAACACTGAGCTTGAAGGCTTATATATTGCAGGTGAGGGTGATGAGGTGATGTTCGTCACTCAGTGTGAGCCTGAAGGTTTCCGCAAAATTACGTATTATCCTGATCGCCCAGATATATTGTCAGTATTTACTACGCGTTTGGAGGCGAATAAAAACCTCCCAACATTACTGGCCAATGGTGACTTAATTGAGTCGGGTGATGTGGCTGAGGATAAGAGCCGTCACTACGCCATTTGGCATGATTCAAGTAAAAAGCCAAGCTACCTGTTCGCTTGTGTGTTCGCTAATTTATCAGTATTAGAAGACAGCTATACCACGATTGAAGGTCGAAACGTTAAGCTTGAGATTTATGCCAAGGCCTATGATATCGATAAATGTCATGTGGCGATGCAGGCGCTTAAAGATGCGATGCAATGGGATGAAGTGAACTATGGCCGTGCTTATGATTTAGACCGTTATATGATTGTGGCGGTGAGTCAGTTCAATATGGGTGCGATGGAGAATAAAGGGCTTAATATTTTTAATACCTCATGCGTGTTATCAAGCCCAGAGACCACAACCGATGCACGCAGCTTTAGTGTTAAATCAATCATTGCGCATGAATATTTCCATAACTGGACAGGTAACCGCGTCACCTGCCGTGACTGGTTTCAGCTATGTCTGAAAGAAGGTCTGACTGTATTCCGTGATCAGTCATTCTCAGCCGATCATCAGTCGCCAGCTGTGCAGCGTATTGATGATGTGTCTATGCTACGAGCTTATCAATTTAGTGAAGATGCCGGTCCATTAGCGCATCCGCCGCGCCCTAACAGCTTTGTTGAGATTAACAACTTCTATACCGCGACCGTTTATGAAAAAGGGGCAGAAGTAGTGCGTATGCTTGCCAACACCTTGGGCGATGAATATCGTCAGGGTACAGATACTTATTTTGAGCGTTATGATGGACAAGCGGTTACGGTAGAGGACTGGCTATCAGCGTTAAGTGCACAAGGTAAATCTGTGGAGCACTTTATTGACTGGTATACGCAGCCAGGCACGCCAGAGGTCTCAGGCTCGCAAGATTTTGATAGCGAAACAGGCAAGCTGACGGTTCATTTATCACAAAAAACGCGCCATGTTGACGGGTTTGATGCGCCGAAACCGCTGCCAATTCCCATTGCCACAGCTGTGTTTGATAGAACGACGGGTGAGTTGTTAACCGAGCGTTTATTAATGTTAGATGAATCAAGTCGAGACTTTGTATTTGATGAGATTAAGACCGCCGATGGCGTTGAACCTGTGGTGTCTTTACTACGTAACTTTAGTGCGCCAGTACAATTAAAATATAATCACAGTGATGCTGATTTGGCCTTCTTATTAGCCCATGAGACCAGCGGCTTTAACCAGTGGCAAAGTGCGCAAGCCCTTGTAAATCAAGTATTGGTGCAGAACAAGGATGCAAATACTTATTTAGAAGCGGTCAAAAAAGCATTTTTGAATTTGACCGAGAGCGATACGATGTTAGCTGCTCGTCTGCTTGATATTCCTGCTGAACGAGAACTGGCCACTGCCGTCAATTCGGATTATAAACCTGATGAGATGAAACAAAAGTGGCAAGCATTAAAGCAGAAGCTTGCTGAGATAATGGCGGATGATTGGGTTGAGATTTATAAACAGTTGCCAATTATGGATTATCAAGATACGCCAGAAGCTCGTGGTCAGCGAGCGCTACGTAATGTGGTGCTTGATATGGCATTAACGGCCGGTATCAACGAGGCACATGATTGGGCCAAGTCGCAATATGAAAATGCCAGCTGCATGACCGAACGCTTGGGTGCATTAAGTGCCATGGTAAATCATCAGCATCCTGATAAGTCTAAAGTATTAGCCGACTTCTATCAGCGTTTCCAAAAAGAGGCGCTGGTTATTGACTTGTGGTTCAGTGTGCAAGCAGGGGATGATAACGCGACTGCTGCTGACATCAAAGCGTTAATTGAGCGTGATGACTTCGATTGGGGTACGCCGAACCGTATCCGTGCTGTGGTGAGCAGCTTTGCCTCGCAGCCTACCAAGCTATGGACCAAAGAAGGATTAGAGGTTTATATTAGTGTGGTACAAAAACTCGATGAGACCAACCCTGTGTTAGCGTCACGTCTACTACAAGCGTTGTCACGTTGGTACACACTTGCAGAGCCAATGCGTGCTGAAGCGAAGCAGCAATTGCAGCAACTAAGAAATAAAGTGAAGTCGAAAAACGTCACCGAAAGCTTGCAGACTATGTTGCAGGCCGGCTAGTTAACTTATAGTCTTAGCCAAACTAAAGAGCTACAGCGTTAACCTCACTAAGCCTACTAGAGTAGTACTTGCACTCGGTTGCCTTGTATCTCATTTAGTTGCCTATGACTATAGCCTATAAATCATGGTCTATAAATCATGCTCTATCTAAAAAACGCCTAACATAAGTTAGGCGTTTTTTTATTTTAAGTTCTATAACCTACATTATAACTGGTGCTATGCGCGGTTAGGCAACACGTCTTTAATCGTATTACGTAAGTTACGTAGTGAGGCAACCGTGCTGTCCCAATCTAGGCAGCCATCGGTGATTGATTTGCCGTATTCAAGCTGACTTGGGTCGTCAGTTAACTTCTGATTGCCACCTTTTAGATGACTTTCAATCATCAAGCCCATAATAGACTGGTTACCATTGCTGATTTGTTCAGCAACGTTTTGGATGACCATAGGCTGTAAGTAAGGGTCTTTACCCGAGTTTGCATGGCTTGAGTCAATCATGATTTTGACCATAGCATTGCCTTTTTCAAGCTCATTCTCAGCCTGTTCAACCGATGACTGGTCATAGTTTGGCTTGCCATTACCACCACGTAATACCACATGCGCGTAAGGGTTGCCTTTTGACTTGATAATGCAAACCTGACCATCGCTTGATAGTCCTAGGAAGTTATGACCAGATTTCACAGCATTCATCGCATTAACAGCAACGGTCATACCACCATCTGTACCATTTTTGAAACCAACAGGGCATGATAGGCCAGAGCTCATTTCACGGTGCGTCTGACTCTCTGTGGTACGTGCACCAATGGCTGACCAACTGATTAAGTCTTGTATATATTGCGGTGTATTTGGATCAAGTGCTTCTGTGGCGCAAGGTAGTCCTTTCTCATTTAGGTCTAGTAATAGTTTACGCGCCATACGTAGACCTTTTTCAATATCGAAGCTATCGTTCATATCTGGGTCATTAATCAGACCTTTCCAGCCAACGGTAGTACGTGGTTTTTCGAAGTAGACACGCATTACAATATAGATGCTGTCTTTTAATTCTTCGGCCAATTTAACCAGCTTATCTGCATATTCATGTGCCGCTTTAACGTCATGGATAGAGCAAGGGCCAACCACAACCAATAAGCGCTTGTCTTTACCATCAAGAATGTCTTGAATGGTCGTACGACCTTTAAGTACCGTTTGACACGCCTTTTCTGATAAAGGGTATTCAGATTTAAGGCTGGCCGGTGTGATAAGTGGGATGAATTCTTCGATATTCACGTCGTCAATGTCCGTGGTATGGGTAGTCGATGTTGTTGTCATAAGCGATCTGCCTGGTTTAAATAATTATAAAAAAAGTTTGGAAGTTAGGGCGTGTGGAACATTCGACCATGGCACTGGCGGCGACTATTTTTTAGTCAATATGCAGTGAAATTTTTGACGCTTAGTCATTCTAAGTTAGACAATTTCGCAATATATTGGTAAAAAAGAGTCCCGCCCCGCAGGGCTGATGCTAAAATCGCCCCAGACGTTGTTGCAAACCTAGTCAAGGTCTAGACATTAACTACGGTTTACGCCTAGTCTGAAACAATTTTAGCTATCAGCAATGCTAATTTGCGAATGTTCCACACGCCCTAATTTTAGTCTGTGAATTTTATGTGCCGAATAAAAGGGCGTTAATTATGCTATCTATTTATCACTGAGGGTTCAGCAATGCCTTTATTATCAATCTATGTCATGTCTTTTTAGGACAATTGATAGAACGCATCTTATTCGTACTATTAACTTTATTATGGGGTGTAATGTGTGGATTGACAAGAGTAAAGGCGGGGTTATTTCTTTATATAAGAATAGGTGGGCCAAATTTTTGTTATACTGGAGATGTTTATAATCTTCTAATATTAAAGTAGAGTTCGCTATGCTGGCAAGCGCTGCACAATCATTACAGTCTCAAACTAAGCCGCTCATTATTGGTATTGTGGCAGGAGAAGCATCAGGTGATAGCCTTGGTGCTGATTTTATGGCGCAAATGAATAATTTGTATGAGCAAGTGGTTTGGGTCGGTGTTGGCGGCCCCAAAATGAAAGCGCAGGGTTTACAGTCCTTATTCCCATTAGAGCGTCTAGCGGTTATGGGACTGGTCGAAGTATTATCGCAATTGCCCGATTTGCTCAAAGCACGTAGAGAGTTGGTTGAGGCCTTTACTGCTGCCAATATAGACTGGTTTATAGGTATTGATGCCCCTGATTTTAATTTACGCGTTGCCAAAAAACTGAAGCCAAAAGGTATCTTTTGTGTGCAGTACGTTAGCCCCTCCATTTGGGCATGGCGAGAGTCGCGTATTGAGTCGATTAAAAAGGCGACGCATTTGGTGCTGTGTCTGTTTCCATTTGAGTTAGAGGTGTATGAGCGTCATAATCATCCTGCTATCTGTGTTGGGCATCCGCTGCTGCATAATTTGCCACGTGAGTTTGTGGAGATATCCACGCTTGAGCAGCGCCGTGAACTGGTGTGGAATAATCCTGAATTACATGAATTCTTTGCTAATCGTAAAGAAGATATCAGTCAGATAATTTGTTTAATGCCAGGTTCAAGACGCTCTGAGATTAATGCCATTTTGCCTTTGATGCTCGATGCGGTCGCTCGCTTATTATTGGTCGATGAGCATCTGTGCTTTGTGATTCCAACCATCGATAAAAACCATCAATATATTGTGCAAGACTTAATTGATAGACAAAATGAATCGCTGCGTTCAGCGGTCGCGGTCGCGTATGACGAAAGTCAAAGCAAAGCAGATTTTAGTCAATCGATTATGGCGATGTGTGATTTGATTGTTTTGGCATCCGGAACAGCGACCTTAGAGGCCATGTTATTACATCGCCCCATGGTGGTGGTGTATCAGATGAATAAGCTGACATATGCTATTGCCAGTCGCTTAGTAAAAGTACCTTATGTTGCCTTGCCAAATATTCTGGCAGACGAGCAAATTGTACCTGAGCTGATTCAAGAGGAGGCCACAGGTGATAATATCTGCCGAGCGGTGACGCGATTAAGACAGACCCGAGACTATGATGAGCAGCTGCATAACCTGCAACAAACGTCCGAGTGGTTAAGAGAGCAGAGCAATCAAAGCGCAGTGGCCGCTGTTATCAATACTTGGCATGATTATCAGGCCCGACAGTAGCCTATTTTAATCAGTAGTTCACTATTTACTGTCATTGATTGATTTTAAATAACTCATCGCTTCTATGAGACAGGCAATACTCTTTTATGACCGTGATTGATCAAGATATCAATGAACTACCCCGTTTACCGTCTGCACAGCCGAGCCTGTCTTTTGAATTAAGCCAACCAATCAAGTTGCAAGGCGAAGTACATGAGACTGCGTTCATTCAAGACATTACGAAGTACTTTTTAGAAAATGATAACAACGATCAGTCGTATTGCATTGAGATAGGGGTTGATGAGGTTGGTCGTGGTCCACTATATGGTAGTGTGGTAATTGCGGCTGCTATCTTGCCGAGCACATGGTCTGGCGAAATAGAAAGTGCATTATTAACAGACACGGCGCTGGCAATATTGACCGATTCTAAGAAACTCACTGAACCAAAGCGGGAGCGTCTATACTTACCAATTAAAGAGCAGGCGTTGGCCTACCTTATTGTTGAGGTACCGGCTGCTGCCATTGATGACATTAATATCCTGCAAGCGACCATGCTAGGTATGCGCCTTGCCTGTGAGCAATTGATGATTCAGGTTAGTCAAAGTATTTTGTCCAGTCAGCAACAGCTGGCTGTTTCCGAGCCGCTCTCATCGATTGAATTTAAACTACTTATTGATGGTAATAAGATACCTGATTTAGACTGGCAGCAGTTAGAGAGTCAGCAAATAGGTGGTAATGATGGCTTTAACGTAGAATCCGAAGCTTGGATAAAGGGTGATGGGCGTCATACGGCTATTGCCGCTGCGAGTGTGCTGGCTAAGGTAACGCGAGATAAGCAAGTGATAGAAGATGGGCTTGCCAATCCAGGTTATGGGCTTGAGAAACACAAAGGTTATCCCACCAAAGCGCATATAGAAGCGATTCAGAAACTGGGCGTACTGCCGCAGCATCGCCGCAGTTTTAGACCAGTGCAGGATGCTTTATCACCCCAATCATAAATGAGTCGTTTAGAAAACTTGATAACCGGCTTTAGTATAGACTCTTAATAGGTAGCGTAAACAAGAGACCTTATGAGGTCTCATTTTGTTTAGAGCGTTAACGTTATTTTTTGTTTTGAATAGGGTACTCATTAAGATGCTGATGCAGTATTTTACGTAAGGTTAATACCGCTTCAGGTGTCTCATGAATACCGTGACCTCCAGAAATAATGGTTTCACTTTTTGCACCCTCCAAATGCGCGCTGCTATAAGGAACGATACCATCTGACATACTTGGAGTAACAGTCTGAGTTAAATCATCTTTTAAATCGCCAATGGTCATTGGCTGTTCAATCTCTTTACCTTCAACGCCAAGATCTGGCATACTTTGCTTACCAACATTTGCCGTTTCAGGAGACGCATCTGATAGAGAGGTCTTTGGTGTAGTCGCTATATTCAGCCTTAATAAACCTTGGAAAATATCGGAATCTCTATTAGCGATAATAGAGTGATAGGTCACATCATCTGCAATCTTAAGATCAGCAGTTAGCTTCATAAACGATGATTTATCACTAAGCTGACTGGCACCATTCTCAAAATACAACGCGCCTAATGGGTTAGCAACGAGCTCACCCTCAGAGGCGATACTGGTTAGGTTGCCCTTGATGGTTTGTGCAAAGCCAATAGGTAGCTGCACAATGCGGCGTAATAACTGAGTAAACCAACGATCTGCAAAGTCTGTTCCTCTAAACGGTGCAGAAATAAACACCGCAGTATCGACGCTATCAAGCTTATGTAAGTGCAATCTGTTACTGACATTAAGCTTATCAATCTCTGAAGATAGCAATTTGCTTAAACGGCGATCAGATTCCTCTGCAGTCAGTGTGTTAAAGCGAGATTCTAGGTTTTGATTAGACACCATCATACGCCCAATGACCGCACCCATGCTATGGCCGATAAGCACACTGTGCTGACTGGCCGGATGTTTCCCAGCTGGATCATTCATCTGATAAGCAGTTTCAATCAGCTCTTGGATGCGATAACGGTTTTCTAAAATCGGAATATTGGTGGGATAAAATATCTGCCACACTTGATAGTTATCACGCAGTTTCGGGTCATTTGAGATATCGTTAGTCACACTGACCCAAGTAGCTGGGCTAGAGGCCAAACCGTGCAGCATAATAATAATGCGCTTGTTCGGATCATAAGGCTCTAACATGAACAGTTGTGGCAATGTCAGTGTCTGCTGCTTGGCCAATAAGTTAAAGTAACCGACATTATCCAGTCTATTTTCAGCAAGCCACATACCATAACTTGCAGAGAAGTTAGCGCCTAGATAATACGATTGACCCAAAATATCAATACTTTCGGTGTGATAGGGGTTATATAGATGGATATCAAAATCGTGGCTGTCTAAAATATCCTCAAGCGTGTCTCCCTTAGGCAGCACGACACCAGTCATCAGTAAGTTGCCAGTGAGGTAAATACGATCTATCGGATTTTCAGAGTTTAAGGTTGCATTATCCGCTTTAAGCATACCGGTGACGGAGGTCTCGAGTCGCTCATCAAGCAAAGAGACATAGCTAACCCCGAAGCCTTCTCTTTCACTGATGGTGTTAAGGCCAGAGAAGCTTAAGTCGTGACTGGCGTACAGTTTATCGATGCTTTTGTTATGGCGCTGAGTGTTCTGCAAGTATTCAGGCTCATTGGGTAAATATAAATCAATGGAAATCGTTTCGGTGCGTATGCTAGAACCGCCTGCGGTATCCTCTTGGCTTTCTGTCTTTTCGGTGCCTTGAATGTTATTAAAATAGTTGTCTTCTGATAACGGCGGAAAGATGAAGTTTAAAACCTTAATTTGCTCGCCATAAGGCATACCATTGGCTTCATTAAGGCCATCTTGCATCGAGCGTTTGGCATCTTTGACTAGCTCTGAGCTAATATATGAATTAACTTTTGCTGATTGCTGAGTATGGTCTTTATTAGAGTAAAGTTGTTTAATCAAGGCATCAGTCGCTGCCTCATAAACATCCTTGGTTTGAATATCTAAGTCAGTCGGTAAGTTATTGGGCAGGCGTCGCATTTCTCTAGCATCATCAGAATTGGGATGCAACTGCGCATAAAACAGATAGCCATAACTATACTTAATCGCATTTAATAGACTGTCGCGGTATTCGGTATTACAGCGAGTTAAATAGTCTATTAATTCATCTTTCTGCTCTGGCGTTCTAGGCGCATTGGCATAATAAGGATCAATAGGCGGGCGTAATATTTTTTCAACGCAGCTGTTAGATTCGGCGATGGACTTAGCTTTTGCCAAATACACTTCTGCATACAGTGCTAAAGATTGGCGGCTGTTTTTATTTAATATTCCTTTCTCAATTTTATTGATACAGACATCAAAGTTATCAAGACATTCACCGGCAGGCACGCCCATGGATACCAAAACCGAGGAGGTTTTATTACTTAATCGATTGGTAGTGACAATATTGCCACGTTGCCTCTCAATAGTTTGACTGGCACTCTTTTTTTCGACAGAGACCACACTACAAGAAGTAGACAACAAGATGCCAAAAGCTAAGCTTATGCTAGCCATTAGTCGAGTAGGAGATATATGTTTGTGCATGAGAGTCAACCTAAGCAATAACTTATTAAAATGTTAGTAGAATATTTTTATAATTTTTATAGAGATAGTTAATAAACTTATTAGTTAACGAAAGTCAGCTAGCTTATAAAAACAAAGCCACTAATCAGTGGCTTTATTTAGGATATCATAAATAAATTGTAATATTATTTTAGCGTAAAATAAGCGTAAGTATCATACTTTCTTAAGTAGGCATGACAAGGACTAAACGCTCTATCTAGACGCTTATCGAGAAGGCAGATCCCAGATATAGTATTGACCAGACTCAACCATTTCGATTTGTTTGGTTAACTGAGTATCATTTGGATGCTTCTGTTGTAAGCTTCTTAAACGGCTTAACGCACCTGAACGGTTGTCATTTAATAAATCTGTTTGAGCCAAGCTTTGCTCTGCTTCTTTATAGCTTTGAGACGCCGCCTTCATTAGGTATTTTTTACCTTCTTTAAAGCCGCCGCCCTCTGATAACATCATGCCATAGATAAAGTTGGCTTCTGCACTGTCTGGCTGTCTATCGATAGCTTTAGCGATAAAGGTACTGCCACGTACAGCATAGTCTGAGCCTAAATCTAGGTTACGTGCCATGCCGTTTAATTTTGCCGCACGTAGTAGTACTTCATATGATGCATTTGGTGCTTCAGCGAAAGGACGTAACCATTGCTCTAACTCTTTAAGCTTCTCTTTAGCGTAATAACGCTCACTCTTTGAGCTAAAGTTAGGGGGGTAGTGACGTGCATTTGGACTGATTTCATCAATAAAATCATCCAATAAGCTTACATCTAATAAATCAGTACCATTATTGGTTGTTTTGGGGATAATAACCGTTGTCACGTAGCTGACGTCTGACACGCTAACGTTAGGCGTTGGAATACCTGCTAAGCGAGTAGAGGTCAAGTCCGTTGCATTACGTAATGGGTCATTTAATAACTCTTGTGAGTCATATTTGACCTTGTAGACATTACCCGTGGTTTCTTGCTGTTGATTGGTTGATTTTGGATTAATACGCGGTGCAGACTCAATATTGGCGTTAGCATAATTGGTATTGCTATAACCGGTATTAGCCGTACCAGTATTATTCATGGTGTTTGCTGCGATAGCATGGCCAGCAGAAGCAATGCCGGCAAGTAGTAGGGCGCTTGTTAACGCATTCTTGGTTATCTGTTTGGTCATTATAAAATCCTTATTATGGGTTAAATTAAAAGGGTCAGCTGCGAGTATCAGCTGCTGTTAACGGGTCAAAACCAGTGGCTTATCAGTGGCTGTTATGATTCATTTAGATATGATAAGCCAAGTTTTTCATGCGATTTGCCATCCAGCGCATAGAGACGCGAACAGGGGCTGATAATGCTTTACCGCCGTGGTTAAGCGCCGCTTGTCGATGCTCTAACTCTTCAATATTCATTTGAGCCAAAATCTCTTTACTGCGGGTATCTTGTTCAGGCAACTGTTTGATATGGTCTTCTAGATGCTCACTGACTTGCGCTTCTGTTTCGGCAACAAAGCCTAAGCTAAATTCATCAGAGATAATGCCGGCAATGGCGCCTAGACCAAATGACAAGCCATACCAAACCGGTGTAAAGACGCTAGGGTGACTGCCTAATTCGTCAAGACGGGTCTCGCACCAAACTAAGTGATCAATCTCTTCATCAGCGGAGTGCTGCATGGCTTGTTTCACCGCGCTGTCTTTTGCAGCAAAAGCTTGACCATGGTATAAGCCCTGTGCGCAAACCTCTCCAGTGTGATTGATACGCATCAAGCCAGCCACATGACGTGACTCATTGATAGACAGTTCAGGGATGGTGTCAGAGCTCACGGGTAATGGGCGTGCGGTTTGATTAGAATGTGGAATAATAGCGCGCAGGCTACTATCAAAGCCGATAATGGCACGGTCGATTATACTTAGATTCTTAGCCATACAATCCCCAAAAAGTGATGTCAAACAAAACTAACTAAAGTATAAGCAGTACGCCTATAGGATGTCTATTTTTATTTATATGTAGCGTGTTGCTACTGTGTTAGCACTAACAAAAACGCCAGGAGTCTCCTAGCGTTTTTGCTAATCAAGTGGGCAAGCTTTTGGTAAGGGGTTTTAATCGTTAGTAGATAAATCTATAATAGATAATCTGACTATTTAAGCTCTACCGTCGCGCCTTTCTCAATATTTGCATAAACTTCTAGCACGTCCCAGTTAGTCAGGCGAACACAACCGGCCGATGCTTGACGGCTAATACCTTCAGGAACTGGTGAGCCATGAATACCATAAGATGGTTTTGATAGACCCATCCACACCACACCAACTGGGTTATTTGGACCTGGTGGTAACATAAATACTTGTTTATTATCAGTATTTTTGTTTACTGTGGCACGATACCAAGGCATTTTAACCTTATTTACAATTTTAAAAGTACCACTAGGCGATGGGGTGCTGCTGCTACCCACAGTCGTTGGATAAGTGGCGACTAATTTATCATTGTTATAAGCATACAGTGTCTTATCAGCTTTGTTAGCAACAACACGATTAATAGTCGCCTTTAATGGGTCGCCCGTATTAACAACGGTAATGGTTTCGCCAACAGTATACTTTTTACCTTTATTAAGCTTCTCAAGATAGCGTACATCCATATGAAAACGCTCACCTAACATTTCTTTGATATCTTGATAATAAAGACCTTTCATCTTAGATTTGGCTTCTGAACCTGATGGGGTCGGAGCAAAATTAGTATCTAAATCTGCTTGAGTCAGCGTGTACTCAACCAATACTGGCTGGCTTAAATCAATATTCTTAGTTAATGCACGCCACGTTGCCGAGTCCATTTTACCGGTGCTTGGCAATCCTTTCATGGTTTGGAAGTTGGCTAATGCTTTTTGACTGTTCATGCCCCAACCACCATCAATTGGGCCAGGTGACGCATGGTTCCAGTCTAACAGCGCTTGCATTTTTACGGTCATTGCCGTGTTTTTGCGCATATTAGGCGACCAAGTAGCACTGTTTACCGCACGTGCATAGTTAGACAGGTTAGTGGTCTTATAGATTTTTCCGTCTTTATTCTCAATACTCTTAATAGAGTCTTCATCATTACTGTTTGGTGTTATAGAGGCAACCGCCTGACCAGCGGCCAAATCGCTGTCGTCCTGCTCTTTAATCTCTTCACTGACCTTAGCGTTAACGGTAGCTGTCTCAGAACGCTGTGCGTTATCTTCTATAGATGCGTCGTCTAGGCTCACATCTTCGTCAATATCATTTTGATTATTGTCTGCATCTATAGTGGCAATCGTGCGTGTTTGTTCAGTCACGGTTGATTCATCGATAAGCTGTTGTAATCTATCAACAGGCTTGGCGGCTAGTGCAGAGCTACTAAACGCAAATAGGGTAGCGGCAATAGTGCTCGCAAGAAGTTTTGGTAAAAACGGAGAGTTTTTTGTGGTCATAGTCATACAAATATTCATAAGCAAAATAGTGCTGCTATTATGCGACGAAAATCATCTACTGGCAAATGTTTACCACAAAACCTAATGTATTAGTAACAATTGAGCGAGTTAACAGAGAGGTTGTGTCTAGATATCTATTGATAGACGCCTTCTAACACACTGGTTTTATCATGCTCTAATGGCTGTTGTCGGTACGAGTGTTGGCGTAGCTATCATTTTCTTTAGGCTTTATAATGCTTAATAATTCCAATGCTTCATAACCTCGCCTTAAAATCTTCTTTGTTGAGGCAGGCTAGGGTAGCGGTTTGATATTTGATGATTGTGCCATCATAGTTATCTATCAGATGCTCTCATTACAAGCTGCTCTAAATTTTTGAAGCATTTTAGATAAAATGGCCTTACTATAAGCCAATCCCTTTTTTATTGTTCACTCACTTATTTGGATAAGAAAATACCTATGGCAATTGATAACGTCAATATAAACACTCAGGCTCAACCATTAGATGCTGCGGCTTTACTTGAGCAAATTCAAAGCGCAGGACATGGCGATTTGCAGTTCGATGGTCAATTTGATTCATTAATCACAGATTGTGATGAAGCGGCGACTACGCTCTATACCATTCGCGACTTTATTCGCTTTTGTGTGACACAGCTGCGTACATATGAGGTGGTCGTGGCTCAAGGTACCACTGATGTATTCGCCGAAGCTGCTGCAATTGTATTACACACTTTATCTCTTGAATGGTCAGCCGATGAGCAGATTTTAGATTGCCGTTTAACGCCTTCAGAGAAGGGTGAGGTATTGTCATTATTGCAGGCTCGAATTATCTACCGTCAGCCGCTTAGCTATTTGATTAATTTGGCTTATTTCTGTGGTATGCCATTTTATGTGGACGAGCGCGTACTTATTCCTCGCTCGCCAATTGCAGAGCTGATTCGTCAGCAGTTCTATCCATATTTCGAAACCAACGAATACGCACAGCCCCTGTTATCAGATGCCGGTGCAGAGCTACCCACCTTTTATTTACATGGTCTAGAGTCTAAGCAGCTACAGCAACCAGAGCGTATTTTGGATTTGTGTACCGGTTCTGGGTGTATTGCTATTGCGACCGCCAATTGGTTTAAAGATGCACTTGTGGATGCCGCAGATATTGATACTTCTGCGTTAGAAGTGGCTGCGGTAAATGTTGAGCATCATGGTATGGAGCATCAGTTAAATCTGATTGAGTCTGATTTATTCGATAAAATTCCACCAGAGAACCAATACGATTTAATCGTGACTAACCCGCCTTATGTCGATGCCGCAGCGATGGCAGAATTACCGCCAGAGTTTATCCATGAGCCTGAGCATGCGCTAGCGGCCGGTCAAGATGGTTTAGACCTAGTGCATAAGATATTACATGAAGCGCCTGACTATTTAACGCCAGAGGGCTTGTTGGTATGTGAAGTGGGTGATAGCGATTGGGCGTTGCGTCAGGCGTATCCTGAGATTCAGTTTGACTGGCTAACATTTGCTCGCGGTGGCCATGGCATCTTTGCTATCGATCGTGAGAAATTAATGGAATACCGTCATCTATTTGCCCAACAAGTAGCGCAGCTAGAAGCCTAGTCTGGTACAGGACTGACCTTAATGAACTGAGCCTCTATTCATATAAGTCATCGATTAACATCAACATAAAGAAAATAAGATTGAGCAAATATTATGGCAGGAAATAGCATCGGGCAAGTATTTAAAGTAATGACCGCAGGCGAGTCGCATGGCGCAGGACTGCTTGCAATTGTGGACGGCGTGCCGCCGGGCATGGACTTAAGCAGCGAAGACTTACAGCTAGATTTAGACCGCCGTAAACCGGGCACCTCTAAATTTGCTACGCAGCGCCGCGAGCCAGATGAGGTAGAGATTATCTCTGGGGTGTTTGAGGGTAAAACCACGGGTACCTCTATCGGGCTATTGATCCGTAATACCAATCAAAAGTCCAAAGACTATAGCGAGATTAAAGATACCTTTCGCCCTGGTCATGCCGATTATACCTATAGCATGAAATACGGCTTCCGTGATTATCGCGGTGGCGGACGTTCTTCAGCACGTGAGACGGCGATGCGGGTTGCTGCAGGCGCTATTGCAAAGAAATATCTAAAAGAGCGTTTGGGGATTGAGATTCACGGGCATGTGGTGCAAATCGGTGATGAAACCATCACGCCGCAAGACCCAAACAGCATTGATTGGGATTTTGTGAACAGTAATCCTTTTTTCTGTGCAGACCCTGACGCCATTCCACGCTTTGAAACCTTGATTAATCGGTTACGCAAAGAAGGTACCAGCTGCGGTGCAAAGCTAGATATTATTGCCTTCAAAGTACCGGTAGGCTTGGGCGAGCCGGTGTTTGATCGTCTAGATGCCGATATTGCCCATGCGATGATGAGTATCAATGCGGTTAAAGGGGTGGAGATTGGCGATGGAATGGCAGTGGCCGGTCAATTTGGTCATAGTGCCCGTGATGAGCTGACTCCAGAAGGCTTTACTGCCAATCATTCGGGTGGCATTTTGGGCGGTATCTCATCGGGTCAAGATATCAAGGTCAGTATTGCTCTAAAGCCAACTTCTAGTATCACCACGCCGGGTAAGAGTATTGATACCAATGGTAATCAGATCGACATGTTGACTAAAGGGCGTCATGATCCTTGCGTTGGTGTGCGCGCGACACCGATTGCAGAGGCCATGCTTGCCATCGTGCTGCTTGATCACTATTTGCGTCATCGTGGTCAAAATGCAGATGTTAAACCACCGGTTGAGCCTATTGCTTAAGGATTGCTTACCTCAAATTAGGTTGGTTAAGCTGCTTAAATTAAGATTATACCAATCATTGACAAGTCTCTTGTCAGTGATTTAACACGTCTATAACAGGGGCGTGCGGTTTGTGATTGATGGATTTGTTACGCTTACTATATATAAATGATAGTTTAATAAATACGATTAATATTTAAAACACTACCTATAAATATAACCAAATACAATAAAGAGGGTGATATGACTCAGACAACAGATGACTTACAGCCATTAGACTCAGACAATAATAAAACAACCAAAGATATGAATGTTGGTCAACAATCGGCGCAAGTCACCGATGAGCAAGTGATTAACTGGATTAAATCGCGTCGCAGTATTGGTAATCTGACCATTCCTGCGCCGACCAATAAGCAAATTAAAGCGGCAATTGAATGTGCGATGACAGCACCCGATCATAAGAAGCTACAGCCTTGGCGCTTTATTGTGACCGAGAAGCAGGCTAGGCATGAATTGGGACGAGCGTTATTAGCAGCGACCCAAGCAAAAGCAGAGCGAGAGGGTACGGAGCTGCCTGAGAAGACAATAGACAAAACACTGAAAATGCCATTACGCGCTCCTATGATTATTACAGTGGTAACAAAGATGCAGTATCATGAGAAAGTACCTGCATTTGAGCAATTACTCAGCGCTGGCGCTGCCACACAAAATTTAATTCTGGCATTAAAAGCGCAAGGATTTAGCACGGTCTGGCGTACTGGATTAATGGCGAACGAGCCTGCGGTCAAATCGTATTTTAATGTGGGCGCAGATGATTATATTGCCGGCTTTATTTATGTAGGTACCAGTCATTGCGATATGCCAATGCGGGATGATATCGATATCAGCGATTTTGTCCGATTTGAATCATAAAGCGTTTGTTAACAGGACAGTCGCTCACTTATTAACAATGATTTATAGTGTAATAAATAGGAATAAGATAGGGACAAACCGTAGCGAATACGATGCGATAGTGGTATAAAATAGCCACATATTATAGGGAATTTAAGGGATAAATTATGAAACTACCAAAAAACAATTTTGCCAAAAAAATATCTGAAAGACTTGGTAATCAAGAACAAAAGTCAACAAGCAGTAGTCAAGATACTGTGTTAGAAGCAGCTGAGGCTAATAAAGCAGACGAGGTAAACAGCTCAGAACAAGAAAATAACAATACCGATACCGATGAACTGGCCTTAGCAGAAGAGGCAACAGTAGACAATAAACAAGCAGAAGCTGTTAATGCAGATACTAGCAATACAGTGGCAGATAACAAATCTGCTTCTAAAGCCAGTATGCTGGCAAGCTTATTTGAAAAAGCGACTAAAGCCAGTAAAGAGAGGTTAGGTGGTCAATCTGCCACACCTATTAATGCGCAGCAAGCAGCTGCTAGTAGCCAGAATGCATCGTCTGTCAAAAAAGCACCGCATCAACTGCGTCTGGCGTTTTTGGGTGGTGGTAGCTTTGGTACAGCGATGTCGAATTTGGCCGCGCGTAACGGCTGTGATTCGACCCTATGGGTGCGGAATAAACGTACGGTTAAAGCACTGCACAAGACACGTGTGAACAAAAAATATCTGCCAGATTTTACCTTAGATGAACGCTTAAAATACGAGCATGATTTAAAAGCTGCCGTGACGGACAAGGACATTATATTCGTGGCCGTACCGAGTTCTGCTTTTAGAGAGACGTTAAAGAAAATTCGTCCTTATTTAACCGGTCAATCAATAGTGTCACTAACCAAAGGTATGGAAAAAGATACCTTTAGTTTGATGAGTGATATTATCCGAGAAGAGCTGCCTGAGGTGAATTATGGCGTAATGTCAGGGCCTAACCTTGCAGTAGAGATTATGCAGAATATGCCGTCTGCATCGGTTATCGCCAGTGAGTCAGAGCTACTACGTCATGCAGTTCAGTCAGCGCTGCACAGTGCCTTCTTTAGAGTATTTGCCTCTGATGATGTGCGCGGTGTTGAGCTTGGCGGTGCGCTTAAGAATATTTATGCGATTGCCATGGGTATGGCCGCCTCTTACAGTGTCGGCGAGAACACCAAGGCCATGCTATTAACCCGTGCATTGGCTGAGATGAGCCGCTTTGGCGCTGCATCTGGCGCCAATCCGCTAACCTTCTTAGGATTATCCGGTGTGGGCGATTTATATGCAACGTGTAGCTCAGAGCTAAGCCGTAACTATCGTATCGGTAACATGCTTGGTAAGGGTGTGAGCCTTGAGGCAGCGATTAAAAAGTTGGGTCAAACCGCAGAAGGGGTAAATACCATTCAGCAAGTGCATGAAAAAGCCACGAAGATGGGTATCTATATGCCAATCACGCATGCTTTATATGCGGTTATCTTTGAAGACCAAGCGGCGTTAGGAGTTGCTCTAAACCTAATGGAGTCTGGCTTTAGAAGTGATGTTGAGTTTGTGATGCCGCATGAATATAGCAATGAAGACATGAGTGCACAAATCGCCGCCGCTGCTAAAAATTAACCAATAGAGACAGTGTTTAACAATAAAGTGTTTAACAATAAATAGGCATAATCAGTACCATTCAACAATAAATAAAACAATAAGGAGAAGGTGCGATGAAAGTGATACTAATGAGACATGGTCAAGCCTCTTACGAAAGTGAGCATGACTCTGAGCGTCAATTGACAGAGTTTGGTGAGCAGCAGGCCGCTGAAACGGCTGAGTATTTATTAAAAAAGTACTCTCCAGATGTGTTCGTGGTCAGCCCGTACGATAGGGCTCAGCAGACCTTAGCGGCCTTTACTAAGCAGAAGCCAGATGTTCCGGTTATTGTGCGCGATACTATCACGCCAGAAGACAATGCTATGACAGGCCTGAAATCTTTAATTGATATTGAGGGCGAATGTGTATTGGTTGTTTGTCACATGCCGATTGTGGCCAAGATGGCTGGATTGCTTTGTGCGCAGGATTCTGAGTCTTATGCACTGGCAGAGGCGCGTGTGTTTGAGGCTGAACTGATTGCACCGGATATGGGCGATGAGGTTGAGCGTTACGTACCTAAGCAGCCATAGATAATGGCTAGTTGTTAGTTTAATTCGTTTTGGTTGGCCAATTATTGATTGCTGATTATTAGTCATCAAAACGGATATCACTGGCCAATATTCTTATATTTGAGCTGACAAAGTACATTAACAAGCGTCATATAAACTACGCCCCATATAAATCGCACATAAATACAGTAACCCTGCTTAATTGAGAAAATATAGTGATACATGTCTGGTTAGATAAGCCGCAAAGCACCTTTAAAGTCTGGGATGAAACGAACTCACAGTGGGAAGTTCTTGCTGGCTTGTCAGAGCTTAACGCTGCGCCTTTTATCAAAAGTAACGATAAAGAGGTGTGCCTATATTTGCCTACCCAAAGTGTTCTTACTCTATCTAATGAGGTCACTGCCGCTCAATTAAAGCAGCTGGGCAAAAGCGGACAGCAGTATTTATTTGAAGACTTGGCATTAAGTCCGGTTGAGCAGCTACAAGTCCGTCATCTGGCAGAAGGTGCAAAGCGTTACTTTTATGCTCTGGGTCAAGCTGAGGTGGAGCAATGGCAACAAAGCTTGGATTTGGCCAGTTATAAATTAACAGCCTTATTACCAGATTTTGTGCTGTTACCAAGCCCCGATAAGGTGCTTGATAGCGAAGTGGTGCTGTATGCAGAAACAAAATCACAAAACGTATCAAATAATGTGCAATCTGATTTACAATCACAGGCATCCGAGACTATTGTTACCTTATTGACAAGATTTTCTCAGGCACAGGGGACGGCAGTTGGTCATGTTTCGTTATTGCCAAGATTGCTGTCAAACATTGAAGAGATTATCTTTGTCAGTGGCTGTAATATCAATCGTGATGGGGTATTGGAAGCCTCGAATCCAAATGGCCATGCAGATATTCCTGATGCGCTACAAAAGATAGCTGATGATTACGGTATCGTGATAACGCCTTCTACTCAGGTTTTAACGCCAGTCACTGCTGCCAATAAACATGCGCTAAATTTTGTTGAAGCCAAACGCACCCAATTGGCATCGCCTTATTTGAGCTTGGTCGCTAGTTTATTGCTGCTGGCAGGTGTTATCCAGATAGCGGCAGACGCGCTACAGTGGTATCAATACGAGCAGGCAGCTACCGAAGTGAAGGCGGCGACGAATAATCAGTTTAATGCTTGGTTCTCTGGTGAGACGTTGAACCCTAAAGTAGATGTGATAGCTCAGGTTAAGCCAAGATTGGCAGCAGATGCGCAGCAACAGTCACAACTAGATATCATGAACCGTGTTGCGCCACTGATTCGCCAGTCGCAATTGACTGCCGAATCACTGCGCTGGAATCCCTCTAATATTATTATGACTGTCAAAGGTGCCAATCGTGAGGGGATTGACCGGTTGTATCAAGGAATGACTGAACAAGGCTTAAATGCCAATTTAGGCGCGGTCAATCCTGCCGCGCAAGGCGAGGTAACTGGAGAGATAACAATAGCGTTAAACACGACCAATGATGCCAATAATACCGATGCTGTGCAGCAATAAGTCAGTTAATCGATTGTTTTATAGCCAGTAAAGAGGACAGTACCATTAACTTAAAAATGAAGCGTTCTAAAACGCCTGACAATCATGTGACTCAGTCTAGTCCTATATCTGCTGAAAAATCAGCAGGAGGCTTCGCTCAGTCAATGCAAGGGCTAAATAATAAATGGAATGAGCTGTCTGGTCGTGATCAGATGGCGCTGATTATTTTGGCTCTGTTTTTGGTGCTGGTTCTCGGTGGTTATGGCGGCTATATGATGCATAAGGCAGCAAACGAGCAAAAACAAACCTATACAACCGCTGTCAGTGAGTACTTCTGGCTGCGTGACCAAGCTGCTAATATCGCGCCTGCACAAAATGGTAACGAAGACATTGCACCTGATCAAAAAGTAATGCAGATATTGACTCAACTTGGTGTAAGTAATCCGCAAGTGCTTAATAGTGGTGAGGCGCTACAGATTAGCTTTAGTCATGACAATCAGAGCGCTGCAAGCAATGCACTTGGCGCTATGGTCAATGCAGGCTTGAGTATTGAGCAGCTGACCATGCAGCAAAATCCAGAGGATAAAGTAATCAGAGTTCAAGCCACTGTTAGCCAATAATTTGAGGGAGTATCATCATGGCCACTCATCATAATAATGAGCCAAAGCCTTATAAAGACAGTATAGAACAATCGTCTGGCCTTAATATTCCAATGGCCGATACCACTCATGATTTGACCCGAACGGCTAATCCTAACAGTCGTCAGGGTCTGGACCCGCAACAAGAAGAGAGTTTAATTCGATATAATCATTTGACTTATCTGCTGTATACGCTCAGCTTTTTTACCGCAGGTATATTGTGGATTGTGCCGATTATTATGAATTATGCACGACGCGGGGATGCTAAAGATAGCTGGCTTGCAACCCACTTTGATTGGCAGATAAAGACCTTCTGGTACAGTATCGTCTTTGGTGTGATGGGACTGATAATGATGTTTATTGGTCTTGGCAGCTTGGGCATTGGCGTATTTGCTGAGAGCTCACATGTCGCTATCGGCGGCAGCGGTATGACAATTATCGGTGGTCTTATATTTGCCTTATCTATTATTTGGCATATTTACCGCATCATTAGAGGCTGGATTGCATTATCAGACAAACGTCCTGTTCCTTGATAGGCAATTCGTCCTAATAAGTAGTCAGTAGATTGCACTGACAAACGATTATGATATTAGCGTCTACCTTATTATTCACACCTCCTAGTCACACTCATATAAAATCGTTATTGCGTTAACCTCGCTAAGCCTACGACAGTAGTGCTTGCACTTAGTTGTCTTGCACCTCATTTATCTGACGGTAACTATATAAAAGGTGAGAAAACTTTAGCAAAATTCAGTTTATTTAGCTTCTCATTATTTATATTATATTAATCTAAAGTTTTTATATTGAAGTTTGGGTTAATATTTAATGTTAGGCGTAATTTGGCTAAATAACAAGAGAAACATCAAAGAGTGATGATATTTTAGTTATGACAAATCGATGATTTACAAGCATTATACTGTTATAATCGTCACCTCTTAAATGCAATAAACCTGAGTGTATTTTTCATCATCTGTGTTCATTCGCTATGTTAACCACGGCGCTCAGGGCTATTAATTTACCCATCTCATAACAGGTTACCCAACGTTATGTCCTATGCCTTATTACGTCCTTTTCTCTTCAATCTAGATCCTGAACATGCTCATGAATTAACCTTGCAGATGCTTGAAAAAGCGCACAAAGCACATGCTTTGGGTTTTATTTACTCACAGCAGTCTTTGCCTACTGAATGTATGGGGATACAGTTTGAAAACCCAGTGGGATTGGCAGCAGGTTTAGATAAAAATGGCCAGTATATAGATGCGCTAGCCGAGCTTGGATTTGGCTTTATTGAAGTAGGCACAGTGACGCCTAGACCTCAACAAGGTAATGATAAGCCACGCTTATTTAGAATTAAGGAAGCAGGGGCGATTATTAACCGTATGGGCTTTAATAATTTGGGTGTCGATCACTTGATTAACAATGTACAGCGTTGTAAATATAAAGGTAATATTGGTATTAACATTGGTAAAAATGCGGTGACACCGGTTGAAAACGCAGCAGATGACTACATATATTGTCTAGAGCGTGTTTATCCACATGCCTCTTATATTACAGTAAATATCTCGTCACCAAATACCAAAAACTTGCGAGATTTGCAAAGTGGTGATGCGCTAACTGAGCTACTAGATACAATTAAAAATCGCCACAGCCAGTTGGCAACAGAGTATGGTTTTTATGTGCCCATGGTATTAAAAGTGGCGCCAGATTTGACGACAGACCAAGTAGATTATATTGCCAAGCAGTTAATTGAATTTGATATTGATGGCTTGATTGCGACCAATACCACGCTTAGCCGAACAGGGGTGGAGGATTTACCTTTTGGTGATGAGGCTGGTGGTTTATCGGGTCGACCTGTGGGTCACTTGAGCACTCAGATTATTGAGCAATTTCAAGAACGTCTAGAGGGCAAAGTGCCAATTATCGGTGTGGGCGGTATTGATAGCGGTGAGAAAGCAGTACGTAAATTACATGCCGGTGCCAGTATGGTGCAATTATATTCTGGCATGATTTACAAAGGACCTAAGCTGGTACAGCAGTGTATTGAGTCTATTACTAGTGACCGTGATTCGTTGATGCTAGAGTCGGGTGATTAGCTTTAAACATCCACCAAGTATCTCGTTTCTTTTAACAGAATATAAGTGAGCTCAATTGGGTATATTAGATATTATCATTGCCATTATTATTTTGGCAGGATTGTGGCGCGGATTTAAGGCCGGATTTATCCGTAGCTCTATTGCGCTAGTCGGGTGGTTTATTGCCTTGTTGGCGGCCACGCGATTGGCTGATGATGTCGCGCCCTATTTAGAAAACTATATTGGCTCGCCAGTACTGCAAGTGGGCGCAGGATTTTTGATTGTAGTGTTGCTTGTTTTATTGGTGATGCAGGTGTTTACACTATTAGTATCAGGTATTGTCAAAAGCTTGCGTTTGGGCTTTATTGACCAATTTGCCGGTGGCGTACTTGGTGCGGCCAAAAGCTTATTAATTGTACTGGTCTTGATGAGTATGTCAGCGCCAGTATTGGTGCAAACGCAAATGTGGCAAAATTCTGCACTGGCACCAGAACTATTACCTTATGCGCCTTTTGCTAAAAAGTTTGCTGCGGATGTTTTGGGTGAGGCATGGCAACAAATTGACATGCCAGATCAAGACAGTGACGCAGCCAATGGCCAAGAAGTTGATGGTCAATAACCGACCACTGATGAGGTTTGTCAGTGAGTTATTCAAACACAACCAAATGAATCTTTTAACCGATAGAAACTATTTTAAAAGGATAGAGTATGTGTGGAGTTGTAGGTGTTGCAGCGCATGAACCAGTCAACCAGATGTTGTATGACGCATTAACTGTGCTACAACACCGTGGTCAGGATGCCGCTGGTATCGTGACTATGAAAGATGGCCGCTTTTTCCTACGTAAAGACAACGGCATGGTGCGTGATGTATTTATGACGCGCCATATGATGCGGTTGGTAGGCGATTTTGGCGTGGGCCATGTTAGATACCCAACTGCTGGTACCTCAAGTAGTGCCGAGGCACAGCCATTTTATGTGAATTCTCCATACGGTATTACGTTGGCGCATAATGGTAACTTAACCAATGCCGAATCGTTGGCCAAAGAGTTGTATCGTGATGATTTGCGTCACTTAAATACCAATTCAGACTCGGAAGTTTTATTAAACGTATTGGCTCATGAAATCCAAGCCCTTGGTAAAACTCAGCCAACCCCTGATGATATTTTTGATGCGATTAGCTCTATGTATAAGCGTATTGAAGGCGCTTATGCCGTTGTTGCGCTAATTACAGGCCAAGGCCTAATTGCCTTTAGAGACCCGAACGGTATCCGCCCATTGGTCTACGGTGAGCGTTTAGCGGCAGACGGCGGCACGGAGTATATGGTGGCTTCTGAGTCTGTGGCGTTAACCGGCTCAGGCTTTAAAATGGTGCGTGATGTGAAACCAGGCGAGGCCATCTTTATTGATCTAAACAACGAGCTACATACTCGTCAGTGTATTGAGCCAAAAGAATATACACCTTGTATCTTTGAGTACGTATATTTTGCCCGTCCTGACTCTATTATGGATAATATTTCCGTCTATAAAGCCCGTTTACGTATGGGTGAAAAACTGGCACAGAAGATTCTTGATGAGTGGGGTGAGGAGCATGATATCGATGTGGTTATCCCGATTCCGGATACCTCACGTACCTCAGCGATGGAGCTTGCGCTTAATCTAAATGTTAAGTACCGCGAAGGCTTTATGAAGAACCGTTATATCGGTCGTACTTTCATTATGCCAGGTCAACAGCAGCGCAAAAAGTCAGTCCGTCAGAAGCTAAATGCGGTACCGCTTGAATTCAAAAACAAAAATGTATTACTAGTGGATGACTCTATCGTGCGTGGTACCACTTGCCATGAGATTATTCAAATGGCACGCGATGCCGGTGCAAACAAAGTCTTCTTCGCGAGCGCTGCGCCACCGGTTAAATATCCAAATGTATATGGTATTGATATGCCAGTACGTCATGAATTGATTGCTTCAGGCCACACGGTTGAAGAAGTTCGTGAAATTATTGGTGCCGATCGTCTTATTTTCCAAGACTTAGATGACTTGATTGAAGCGGTTCAAGATACCAAGCACAGTAAAGTCGAAGGGTTTGATTGTGCGGTATTTGATGGCAAATACATCACAGGCACCATTACTGAAGAGTATCTAGACTACTTGCAACAGCAGCGTAACGACATGGCCAAAACCAAAACGGGCGGTGTTCAAGTTATCTCTGATACGCCAGTAGATATGACTGGCGTTCAAGAGAATGACGGCTTGTAATTGACGGCCGTATTATGTAGGTTGGTTAGCTAAACAAGACAGGTTAACTTTCCTATACATTTACATTTTTTTGTCAAAGTTACCAAACAGTTTGTTACTATTAAAAGCGCTACATGAGTTATATGGCGCTTTTTTTGTGCCTACTACTTTCAGATTTATAAACAGTACATTGACCGAATGTTCAACAGACCCTAAGGATAATTATGTCAAAATCTCTGGTAAATAAATGTTTAACCGGCTCATTATTGGCCGCTACTTTATATGCGGCTGGAATGAGTGCCAATGCTGCACCTTCTGTTAATCAGGGTGATAGAGGTATTAGCCAAATCAATGAAGACGACAATCAAGGTGTCAATCAAAGTACAAGAACGCCTGTGCCAACACCAAGAGTTAATTCAAAAACAACGCCTATATTTTATGGCACGGATGGCGAATATCCATTCTCTAAAGCAGTGCGTGCCGGTAATACCTTGTATATGTCAGGTGAGCTTGGTATGAAGGATGGTAAAGTGGTCGAGGGCGGCGTGAAAGCGGAAACAGCACAGGCGTTAGATAATATTAACCAGACCTTATTAAGCTATGGCTATCAAAGCTCTGACTTGGTCAAATGCATGGTAATGATGACAGATATGAAGGATTTTGGCGATTTTAACGAGGTATATAAAGCCAAGCTAAGTAAGCCTTATCCTGTACGTTCTGCATTCGCTGTTAAAGAATTAGCATTGGGTGCTAATGTAGAAATAGAGTGTATGGCTGTTAAATAGACTGTTATTGATAAACTGATTTAATCATTTGAATGTCTCGTCCTAAAATAGGTTGATGATTTAAAACAAGCCAGATACCCCGTGTATCTGGTTTTTTCTATGCAGAACACCCATAACTTTGATGAAACTCGAAAGGCGTTCTCATATTCAAACTCAAATG
>NZ_JBXYJF010000017.1:0-61524 GCF_057396245.1 Psychrobacter sp. CX16 | reverse complement strand
GAACAACATTAGACCGTCTATGACAGATGGCTATGACTGTTATCAAAATGCTTTAGCTGAACGCGTTAATGGCATTTTAAAGGATGAGTTTTTAATTCATCAGTGTAATACGTTAGATGAGCTAAGAGTGCTCGTTGATGAGTCGGTTTATATTTATAATCATATGAGACCGCATTTGAGTTTGAATATGAGAACGCCTTTCGAGTTTCATCAAAGTTATGGTTGTTCTGCATAGAAAAAACCAGATACACGGGGTATCTGGCTTGTTTTAAATCATCAACCTATTTTAGGACGAGACATGTCTCTAAATCTAGAAACGCTACTTTAATGGTTTTTGTAAACTTTTACGCTGCGGCGATAGTTTAGCCAATAAAGCTTGCGGTAGGGGCACAAATTGTCCTGTCATCATATCCGCCAATACTTCGGCACACAGCGGTGCAAAGGCATAACCTTTAGAGCCCATGCCGCTCAGTGTCCAAATTAAACCTAGTTCATCGAGCTGACCGACTAAGGGGTGATAGTCAGGCGTTTGCGCTCGAATACCCACTCGTGCCTGCCAACCATCGAATGTATCGTCAGCCGTAGCCCTATCATTTGACAATACGTTTGCTAGTTCTGGAATAGCGGTGATGAGCTTGTCGCGATTTACCGCATGTTCAGAGCTGCGAATCTGGGTATCTGTGTCGTTACGCACAAAGCTTGCACCCAATAAAAAGCTTGGCGTATTGGGACTGACCGGATTTAAGGCATCATCACCTTGGCTTGGCGTAAACTGAGCACAATAGCCACCGTATTTTAGCGGCAGTTTAGGCAGGACTTGTTGCTGCTGGTGAGTCGGCTCAAACCATGATAATTGACCACGGATTTTACGGAACTCAAATATACGTGCATCCAATGCTTTGCTGTCAAAAGCAGCAGCAATAATTACTGCATCGGCGTTAATAGACGCTTGTCCATCACATTCTATCTGCACGTACATAGACGTATCGACAGACTTAATCTGATTAATAGTGGCTTGAGTAAAGGTGATATTAGGATGCGCCAAAACCCGATTGGCCAGTGCCTGCGGATTGACTAGCCCGGCTTGCGGCAGGTACAAATTATCTTCAAGGTTTTGCTGAGTTAATCCAGAAATCACTTTGGCATCTTCAATAGATAGGGTCGTTGCCATTTGTGACGGATACTCAGCGATTTGCGTCGCATTTACATTGGCTTTGAGCAGTAAGTCAAGTGTTGCGGTTGGTTCAAAGATACAGACATTCTGATTACTTACGGTTTGCTGTAGCTGTTTATATAATCGCTGACTGTATAGATAGCCAATACTGTGCAAATGCTCGGCGATGTGCGCCAGTGGCGTCATTTTGGGCGCAAGTAAGGCTCTTGGATTGCCCGAGGCACCTGATAGGGGTGCTGATTTATCAAGTAGCGTAACCTGAATACCACGCTGTGCCAATGACCATGCTGCCATCAGCCCAGAGACCCCCGCGCCAACAATGGCAACGTGATTGTAATCTGTATGAGGTGTCGATTGTTTGCTTGCCGTTTGACTGTCTAGTTGAGTCCCCTGATTGCTTTCTACTAAATCAGAGGCTTCTACTAAATCAGGCTCCTCCTGCTCAAGCATGGTAGCGGTGAGCATTTCGCGTTTACGTCCAAAGCCTTTGACCTTTTTAATAGCAAAGCTTTGTGCTTTTAATCCCCGTTTTACCACGCCAGCACTGCTAAAGGTAGCGGCGGTGCTCCCAGGTTTGGACAGACGTCCGACTTGCTCAAAAATTTGCTGTGCCCATAATGACTCATTGCAAGAGGGTGCAAATCCATCTAAATACCAAGCATCCACATGCGCTTGATTGAACGGGTTACTGGGACGATTACTCAAGCTTTGCAAGCTTAATACCGCGTCACCGAGCCATAAATCCAATGTCACATCCGCTTCTAGGTGCAAGCGGTGACAGCCAGATACCAAGGTCGGATACTGAGCCAACAGCTGATCGATAAAAGGGATTAAACTGGCATCACGCTGTTTCCAGCTCTCAAGACTACGACTTAAGTCGGCATGGGTTAATGGGTATTTTTCGGTGCTGATGATATGCAGGCGCGGTTGCTTTGGCCGAGCATTTACATTTTGGATATTAAGATTGGCGTCGGCATGATTGCTATCAGAAGCGATAGCGCTCATCTCATCACGTACTTGCTGCCATAACTGCCAGGTGAGCAAGACATTGAGCCCTGTGCCAAAGCCAAGCTCAGCAATGGTAAAGTGGTTATCACCGTGGTGCGCTTGTACACTATTCGTCTCAAATAATTGGCGGAATCGTTTGGGTAGCTTGTTTTGCTCAACGAAGACATAGCGTGACTCAGCCAGACCATCGGCCAATGAATAATATACATCACCAAAGATATCAGAGACAGGCACTAAGTTACCTAGCTCATCTTCTCGCCACGTTAATGCCGCCGGCGAGACGTTGTTATCTATCTCATCAAGATTAATGGTAGGCGGCATTTTTGGGGTGTGCTTAGTATTGTCAGTCATGGGCTAAGCTCAAGAGGATAAACAGGATATGTGATTAAAAAGACAGTCTAGCGAATACTAGGTGGTCTAGCTCTACCAGCGCTCACGGCGGCTAAAGATAAACCCGCCCAATAAAATGCCTAAAAATAACGACACAGCAACGGTTACCGCGCCATACATAAATAGCTGGCCGCTGCGCTCGTTAATCAGTACATTGACGCGGGTTTCAAGGTCATTGACATCACGCTGTAGCTGCGCATTACGGCTCAGTAGCTCTTGGTTAGCTACAGAAAGCTCGCTGTCATTAGGCTGCATATCATTAGCGAGGCTGTTAGGATTAGCAAGGGCATCAGGATTGTCCTGAGTGTTGCCATTTTGATTTGCTTGATTGGCATCTTGATTAAAGGGGGATGCAGGCAACGGCGCTACTTGTGGGTCAGCAGCTTGTTCATTGCCATCATTAGCCGTATTGTTTTGATTATTCACAACAACGGTCGGGGCGGCGATCGCAACAGTCGGCGCTGTTATAGACAAGCCTGCCGCTAGCGTAAAACAAATAGCACGACCCAAAAGGGCGATAGAGCGAGGGATATTATGGCATTTAGGTGCTAAAGCTGAGACAGACATGGCTATCATTTCCGGTGACAAAAAATCGATAATGTTATAGAAAGGTATATAAATAAACGGGTAGAAAATCGAATAAATAAAGAATAACAGGCATAGTACAGCGTGTTTTAAGCGCTAGGCAGTGCTTTAATAAAAGGTCTGATGTCGACATGGCTATAAACGCCAGCGGTTAGATACGGCTCGTCGTTTGCCCAAGCTTGCACCGCTTCTAAGTTATCAAATGCAGCCACAATTAAGCTGCCAGACATTGCATTGTCGCCATGTTCAATAGGGCAGGGGCCTGCAAGTACAAGACGGCCTTCTTGCTCAAGCTGTCTTAGGCGGGCAAGGTGTGCCTCACGTGTTTGGGCTCTAAGCTCGGCTGAATTGGCAACGTCATGACCGACAATCATAAATAAAGGCATAATCTATCCTTTTAGAAAACCTTTGAGAGTAAAAATCGCTCTAATTATCCTGATTTAAGTATTAAACGGTGATGCTATTTTTTGTTTTTATCATCGGATAATTCAGGGTTCATATGGTTTTTAAGTATAACAAACTGCCCGACCATAAACACTAACATGAAGGGTAGCCAGCCCCAGCTTTTGAAGTTAATCCAAGTCTGCTCACTGGTATAAAACGCGAAGTAGTATTGCAGTCCGGCCATAATAACAAAGTAGCCCGCCCATGCGATAGTCAGATTATTCCAGCCCGATTTGGTCAAGGTAAAGATATTATGCATCGCCATTTGTAGCAGCGGTCTGCCAACAATAACGCTCATTAATAAAGCAAACGCAAAGATGCCATTAATCACTGTTGATTTCCATTTAAGATAAATATCGTCATGGAATAATAAGGTTAAACCACAGAAGATAACGGTCAACACTAGGGTAATAGTCTGCTGTTTAGTCAGTTTACCCTTTTGAGTAATTAGATGAATGACAGCAACGGCCACAGTAGCAATTAAGATTGCTCCAGCGCCGGCTAAAATACCTTGCGTTTTAGCCACATAAAAAAAGGCGAGTAACGGAATAAAATCGAGCAATGCTTTCATAGTGACCACAGTTGTAAAATTAAAGGAAATAAGCTGTCGATAGTTTACACGCCCTTGCTAGCAAAAAAAAGGACTGACTCTAAACGCTCTGATATCGCTGAGTTATTTACGCGTATTTATCAGTATGTGCAATGTAAATGGAATGTATCGTCTTATTGCCAATTATTTATTGACAACTCATTCACTTTATATAAAAACCAATTGATTACCAAAACAGAGCGATTAACCGTTACAATAACAGTCCTATTTCATTGTTATTAATAAAGACCGCAACTATGTCGCACAGCTCAACGTCACCAACTTCTATGCCACAAAATACTCACAAAACCCTTGCTTATAAACGCATCGATTTACACAGCCACAGCACCTGCTCGGATGGCAGTAATAGCCCCAGTCAGTTATTGCAAAAGGCGCATGATGCCAATATCGATATCTTTGCTTTAACCGACCACGATACATTAAAGGGTATTCCAGAGGCCAGGCAGGTCGCAGAAGAGCTGGGAATTACTTTAATTAATGGGGTGGAGATTAGCTGTCAGCATACCTTAACCGGTGGCTATGGCAAAAATAAAGCCAAAGATAAGGTGATTCATGTCTTGGCATTGGGCTTTGACAATTTCGATGAGATGAATGACACTTTGACCCATATTCAGGTCAGCCGTGGTAATCGTGGACGTATGATTGTAGAGAAAATGGCGGGATTAACAGGCCGTGATTTTGATGAGCTGTGGCAAGCGGTTTTAAATAAGGCTGATGGTAACGCCGATGCAGTAGGGCGCGCGCATATCGCTAAAGTTTTGTTAGAAAAAGAGATTGTACCGACTATGCAAAAGGCGTTTGATAAGTATCTTGCTGATAACAAAGCCGCTTATGTGCCGATTGAAACCTTGAGTATGGAGGACACGATTAAGCTGATTCATCGCTGCGGTGGCAAAGCAGTACTGGCGCATCCAACTCGTTATAACTTATCGGCGACCCGAGTGCGTAAATTAATCGCTGAATTTGCTGAATTTGGTGGTGACGGCTGTGAGCTTCCGAGCAATGATGAGCCAATTAGCAAACGCCGTATGGTTGATCGCAGCATCGCTGAGCATAATTTGATGGTATCAACCGGCAGTGATTTTCATGGCAGCAGCATGCCGTGGCGTAAACTTGGCGATGTGCCAAGTTTAGCCGAGGGTCAAACGTTGGTAATTGCCGATATGCTTGATGGCCTTAGTGCGTAGATTTAAGTCTTGATTTAAAAATCTAACTGTCTAATTGCTCAACTAAATTCGCCAATACACTGGTGGCAAAGCTGCCAGTCGATAAGGTGAAGTCTAATACAAGCGTCGTATTATCAGCCCACGACCAGTTTAATTCGCTAACTGGCAGGCGTAGGGCACGGCGCATGGCTTTAATCTGCTTTTGTTCTAAGCCGTGTGCCAATCTTTGTAGAGTCGAATCTTTACTGACAATTTGCTCCTCCAACGCTTTGGCATCTGCGGCCACTTTGTCATTTTTGATACCCCATAACGCGCCAGTCGGGTGAATATCGCCGCTGGCAAGTCTGTCTTGTATCTCTTGATCAATGTGCTCAACGGTGAATACCGAGCCTGAGCCATCTAAATTAAATACATCACCCTCAAGCGCTGTATTCCACGTGCCGTCAATAACTCGTTTGGCAACGATTTGATTAAAAATAGCGCTGCGTGCAGATGACAAAAGCAAAGATTGCAAATCACGGCTCTTTTTCGGATGCGGTTTACGACCGTTAATCGTACCTTCCTCGAACCACTCCAAAGCAGTGGCAATATTATTGCCGTTACGACCAAAGCGCTGTTCACCGAAATAATTAGGCACGCCGTGAGTCTTTATCGTATTTAACACGCTATCGACCGTTTCTTGGCCAACTGTCGAGTCAGTATTACTATTACCTTTATCCCTGTTATTAAACACAATATTCTGTACGCGAATCACAAAACGATTGGCCTTGTGTGCGCCTTTATGCAGTTTTTTGCTGTGCCAAATTTGCTCGAGCACCTCTAGCGATTCATCAGCAGTATGACGGCTTGGCACCGCATTTTGCTGAATATAGTCTGCAAAACCAAGCGTTGGTAATTCGCCTTTTGGAATACGTAAGCTAAACCACTGCGTGGTGACTGCCTGACGGTCTTTAAGTCCAGAATATCCAACATCACGGCTGGGTATCTTGGCCCATTTGGCTAATTGCTGTGCCACAAAAAGGGTATTCATACCGGTCTTTTTAATCAATAGCCATAAGTGCTCACCCTCACCGCTTAGCCCAATGTCTAACACTTCCTCAACCTGAAAATCACTGGGGCTGTGTTTAAACGAGGCGCTTAAAATAGGCACCGGATAGGGCTGAGGCAGGTCGCCCGTACAGGTAAGGGTGTTAACTTCATCTTGAGTGATTTCAGCGCAATTAGTTGGTTCGTTATTGGTATTCGTATTATTGGTATTGGTCATATAAAGCTCGAAATTAAGGAAGATGTGATTACGCTTAATAGTAGCATGTTTACTTTAATGCTCTTTTTATTTTATAGAAGACAATGATTTAATTAGTATAAATATATTGTCTAATATAAATATATCGTCATATTTCTAACTTCTAGTTGTTATTATTTTGGAGCAGCTATGTCTTATTCTGATTTATTTCTACGCCGAGCAACCCTTGATGATGCTGAAGCCATCGTTAGTTTATTGAACCTAACCTTTCGCAGTGATGTGGGTTGGACCAACGAAGCAAATCTGGTCGGTGGTATTCGTACCACAATTGAGGAGATTCAATCTATTCTTGAGAACCCTGATAATTACTTCTTTGTTTATCCTGAAATTAAACCTAATAGCACTCAAGAAACGGATAAAGAAGAATCCGGCAAAATCTTGGCCACTATCTTGGTGACCTTTAAGCAAGAATCGAATAGCGCTTACATTGGATTGTTCACAGTAGATCCAAGCCTGCAAGGTCAAGGTGTGGGCAGCCAAGTTTTGGAAGCGGCTGAAACCTTTGCTACCCGCCACCTTAGCGCTAATGATAATAAAGATGGGGTGCGTTTGACCATGAACATCTTGTCACAGCGCCCAGATTTACAAGCCTATTACGAGCGCCGTGGCTATCAGCTAAGTGGTAACAGTCAGCCCTTCCCAGTCGATAGCAATAATGGCGAGCCAAAAATTGAGGGTTTGCGCTTATTAGAATTGGTTAAGGTGGTTTAATGCTGATTAGTTAATTGTAGAGTTAAAGAGAAGCACAGGGCTTAGAACATATCAGGCTCATTAAAGCTGTTGGTTGAGACAAACATCAACATAAATAGCAATACCAAGGAAAATAGCGAGACCAACAGCGTTAATAGCAAATAGTTTGAGGTCAAAATATCAGAGCCAGAAACCAGAATCAGGAAAGCTAAGAGGGCAGAGCCTAAGCTAAAGCCGGTTAATATATGTTTACCAATGATAAGCAGGGGTCTTAGTGGATAAGCGTATGAGCCAAGCGTCACCAATAACACCGGCAGCATAGGCGCAAGCCAAACCAGCGGCGGTATAGAGCCTTTGGTAAGTACCATATAATCTAAGCCACCGCTTGCTTCAGCGGCCACTGGCAATACGACGATAAATAACAGCAAACACAGTGCGGCAACCCATATGATATGTTTTAAGTGGGCAGGCTGCATAAAGCTGGTGAGCACCAACAGTGTGCTACAGCCAGCAAGATGGGCAAAGTAGTAGCCGTCAAAACAGAGCGGGTATATGGGAATGTAATCGGCGAATAATATCCATAATAATAGGCTCATAACGCCCCAACAGGTACGTAGGCCTTTGCTTAGAATATGATACTCTGGGTCTGCCAGATAGCTGAGTTGAAGTTGCCAATATAAATAAGCAAGACTAATAAGCGTCACCACACCGATATAATCATATAAAGCCGAAGCATATGGAAATATCAGTTCTAAATTTAAAATTAAAGTGCCGACGATAAGCGCAATAAACAAAAAATCAGTCCATCTAATAAAACCAAATGGGCTAAGTCGTTTTTTAAGGATGACAAGCTGTGGGTAGTTTAATTCTTTGTTCGTTATGGCCGATGATGCACTGGCAGAGAGCAGTTCTGCTTGCAGTGCATTGACTTGCTGATTAAGCACTATGGCCGGTATGGGAAACCAAAGCTGACAAAAAAACTGCCAACGACTGGGCGCTTTAGAATAAGGCAATCCAAAGTCCCAGTGCTGATAAAGCAGAGGATACGTTTTAGCCATATACTGCCGAAAGCGCTGCTTATTGGCGAAGTGAATATTTGCCGTATAACCGTCCTTAATATCGCGCAGTAGACTCCACGGATAATCCGGATAGTGCCAGCCATCGATATATTGTTGCCAGTCGAAGTAATCGATAGCAAGTGAGTAGGCATTAGGATACACCTTTATATGATCATCAAAAAAGATAATTAGTGCTTTTTCATAATCCTCTAAAGCATCGAGCGGAAACTCTGTCAGTTGCTCAAATTGCTCAGTCAAACACTGGGTCAAACGTGTGTCTGCAGTTTTGTTAGAGAGATGATCGCTATCTAGTATAGGCTGTTGTTGGCTAGGGTCATCTAATTGTTCGCCAGTGTCGCTGTCATTGACAAGGCAGTCTTGCCAGTCTTTGTGCCACTCAATGAGCTGTTGCTGAGCTTGTCGTAACAAAAGGGTACCGGCTAAATCTGCTTGCTCAGTTGGGTTAAAATAATAAGCGCCATCTTCATCGCCTAAACTGTCATTAATTAGTAGCCCATCGCTAGGCACATCATGATTTAATGTATCGTCGATGGGTGAGTAGTGCGATAAAAAACGGTCTGATAGCTCAGTATCATCGGAGGTCTGTGCCAAGTCAGCTGAACCCTGATTTGCTGACGGTATGTCTTCATCTATTGCCTCTGAGTCATCGACGTTGTCCTCATCTGTATACCAAAAGTAGCGCTCATCTAACGCTTGCTCGTACGCTTCTCGAACGCGCCGAAAGCCAGCGGGATTTTTATCTGGCATATGTCTTTTAATTTTAGGGCATATGCTTTTTTGATGACGCTTTCATCTGCTGTGGGCATAATGCCCAAGACATCCCAGCACGTTTCATTCATTAGGGTATATCCCTTTTTGGAATCTCTTATAACTGTCAACTGTTTAAAGCTTTTGAGATATGTTGAACAGCTATTTTTCAATCATTAATATGAAAGACTTAGAGGTATGGTTTCAATCAAAACAGCTTAGCCCATTTAAATGTAATCGTACGAATTGAGGACACGCCCTAATCAAAATAGTCGGATTGATTGAAATAGTTTACAGATTTAAAGGTCATTATCACCATATAGGCGACACTGATAGAGAGTACGACGGCTGATACAAATAGATTTGCTGATAGAAGCTTTGATAGGCCACCAGAAAGAACGGCGAATATTAATATCATAGAGCCAAGGAAAACTAAGCCCGCAAGGTAATCACCAATATAGGCAAAAAAGGAGGACTTTTTACCAAGCTCAGTAAATATTAGCGGTGACATCACTAATATCCAAGCAAAAGGCGGAGTCAAAGTGGTTATTTCTATGTTTTGATTCGTATAAGCATCTGTAGCAATATCTATAAGCGGTAGGCCGATGGTAAGCGTCAATAATAAGGTAGCGACCATGTCTATAATACTTTTAAAGCCAATCGCCTGATTTCTGATATTTAAGGAGTGCAGAGCACTAAACCCTGCTAAATGCGCTGCCCAATAATAAGCCGATGGCGGAGCGTCCGTTATGGTGGTTGAGATGGCAAACAGACCGCCTAAAAATACGCTGCCAATCGTCCATCCCCACTGCAAATGATTGGGTAAACTAAACCGATCAGGTCGCGTAAAGAAGCTGAGCTGATACTGCCAATACAAATAGACAAGCACACAAGTCGCAATAGTAACAAGGCCATCTAAATGGGCAGTGGGGTAATTATATAGAGCGCCGAGAAGTCTAAAGAACATCCGACCTATTATGACAAGCAGCACCAAGTCCATCCATTTGACCACGCCCCAGCTACTAAGACGCTGCTTTAATGCCAAAAATTGAGGATGGTTAATCCAATCAGTTTCTTTAGTGGAGGCGGGCGGTGCTTGCAAAAGTTCAAACTCTAAATCATCAAGCTGTTGTTTTACGATATAAGCCTGATGTGGCCACTTAAGGGCGCGGATAAATGCCCAACGACTCATTGTGTCTTGATAAGCTAACGCAAAATCCCAGTGCTGATAAACAAGCGGATATTTAGAGGCAATATATTTAAGAAATTTTTCCTGCGTATCAAAGTAAGCTAGTTTGGTATAGCTGTCATCCAAATGACGCAGCAGATACCAAGGATAGTCATAATTATCCCAGCCATCGATATGCTGCTGCCAATAAAAGTGAGATTTGGCTAAAAAGTAGGACTCACTATAAGCCTTTGGGCAGTCATCAAAAAAGCCAATCAACGCCTGCTCGTACTCATCTAAGATATCAAGTGGATAGTCTTTGAGTTGCTCAAATTGCTGAGTTAAGTGCTTGGATAATACTTTATCCGCGGCTTCACGGTCTGCCTTTAAAGCATAGTCATTAAAGTAAAGGTAATCCTGCTCGCTGTCATCGCTATCGATGAATGGTTGAGCGGTGTCGACAATACTGTCCTGCCACTCCTTTTGCCACTGACTGAGCTGAGTCTCTGCTTGGGTTAACAAAGACACTTCATGGTTTGGTGGTTGCTCTACTGGATAGACACTGTCATCAACCGTTAAGTCTTTTTTTTCAAGTGTTTCGCTATCTAAAGCGTCATCGATAGGAGAGTCATCTAACGGTAAGTAATTAGATAAGGAGGTTGTGTCAGCGGTTTCATCAACGGTTTCAATGGTGTCTAAAGGCTCTTCGCCTTCGGCCTCTGCCTTAAACTCAAACTCTGAGTCATCCTCTTCAGATAGTTCTATCCAAAAACGTTCATTTAACGCTTGCTCATAGGCCTCTCGCAGCGCACGAAAGCCAGTAGGGTTTTTATCAGGTTTATTGTCTCTTAGTTTAAGGGCATAGGCCTTTTTAATGGCCTTCTCATCATGAGTTGGCTCAATACCCAATACATCCCAGCAGGTTTCGCTCATTTTAGATACTCAAGTAAACTTAGACAGTCATCAGGGCGCTTAAAACCATTCATCTTTTTCGAATTGATCTAAGCTTTTTTGCAAATCAATATTGGCTTGACGAATTTTAATTGGGTCTTGAGCATCAAGAATAGATTCATACCAACCAATTAATCGGGCTAATTGGTCACGCTCAAAGCCAAGTCGCTGCGTATATAAGCGCTCAGCACGGGCCAGTAGGTTACGATTTTCAGCTTGATCACGGGGATGGGTTTTTAGTGCACTCAGCTTCTCTCTTGAGCGCTGCATTTCAGCGGCATCAATATGTTTGGCCCCATTTTGAATGACCAGATTGTACTGCTCGTTACTGCCCTCAATATCAATATCTACTTCTAAAAGCCCATTCACATCGTAAGAGAAGCGGACGTTTAGAGGTAGCTCACGCGCTTTACCGCGGTATTTGGGTGGTAGGGCCACGCTCATTTCACCAATTTTTATATTGTCTCGGGTCAGGCGCGCCTCACCTTGATAGATATTAAATTGCACCTCGGTTTGATTGTCATCCATAGGATTGAAGGTATGTACTTTACTGGTTGGGATGACCGTATTGCGTTCGATAATAGGCGCGAAAACACCATGCTGATACTGATTGTTACCGATTTGAATAGAGGTATCGACACCTAATGAATAAGGGGAGACATCGGTTAAAATCACTTCATCCAAAGCGGCGTCTTCTGCTACTAATCCTGCCTGAATAGCGGCGCCAATGGCAATAGTTTCATCAGGATTTAGACCGACAGATGGGAAGCGGCCAAGTAGTCGGGTCATTAGCTGACGAAACAGGGGCATACGCGTGGCGCCGCCAACAAGCACAATATCGTCAAGCTCTTTAATACGCAGTTTGGCATCACGCACCGCACGCTCAATCGGTTGACGGAAACGCTGTAGTAATGGTTCGGCGAGCTTTTCATAGTCGGCTGCGCTAACCTGCCATTCATAGGTAGTACCGTCAATGGTTAACGAGAGTTGCGCGCTGTTACTACTGGTCAGCTCACGTTTGGCGTTTTCTGCAACGCCATATAGTAGGGCAAGATATGGCTGCCAGAAGTCACGGGTGATATCTGCATTTACCTGCTCTTGATGGGCAATAAAGCCATCGATTAAGACTTGAGTAAAATCCTCTCCGCCAAGGCTGTTATCACCAGCGCTGGCACGCACCTCCATAATACCGGCGAACAGCTCTAGCAAGGTCACATCAAAGGTACCACCACCCAAATCAAGTACCAAGAATTTACGGTCATCGCTGTTTTCGTGCAGGCCATACGCCATCGCTGCTGCTGTTGGCTCATTAAGTAGGCGGCGAACATTGAGTCCCGCTAACTGTGCTGCATTTTTGGTAGCTTGGCGCTGATGGTCGTTAAAATAAGCAGGCACGGTAATGACCGCTTCGGTGACAGTACAATTTAGATAGGCCTCGGCATCGGCTTTCAAGGCGCTTAATACTAGGGATGATAACTCTTCTGGGCTAAATTTATGTTGACCCAGATGATAGGTCTTTTGACTGCCCATAAAGCGTTTAAATACGCTAGCAGTCTGTTCGGGATGGCTAATCAGCCGCTCTTTGGCAGTTTGACCGACTAAAATCGAGCCGTCCTTATCAACACTGACCACAGAGGGTGTCAGCGGTCGACCTAGAGAGTTTGGAATTAATACAGCTTTGCCGTCCTGCCAAAGTGCCACAAGGCTGTTGGTTGTACCTAAATCAATACCAATAATAGGAGAGGTCATGAAATTCACTCTTATTTATAAAGTTATAGTCGGTGGACTGCTAAATGCTTATGGTGTTAATCTCGCTAAGCTTGCTCTAATAGTATTTGAACTCGATTGCTTTGTTATTATTTTAGCCTTGTCTGAGTGCATTATAAAAGCAGTCAAATAGAGTCATATTTGCTTAAAATAATAGCAAGTTATTATTAACGTTCACAACAGAGTGTATTACATTGATAGCAGGGTCGGCTAGCAATAATTTTCAAATTGAATAGGTAAATAATGAGGTCATCTATGACTCAAAAACGAGTGTTAAAAGCAAGAGTTAGACATGCTTTAGCTAGGGTCATAGAATCGTTAAAGCAGACAGCTAAAAACGATCATCAATCGACTCTAAATTATAGTTAATTGCCTCAAAGCAGATATGGGGCTTAAAGCCACGGTATTGCAAAAAGCGCAGTTGCCGCGCTTTGTCCTTTTGCTCTTGAGGAATTTCAGAACCGTACTTTTTGACCCGAGCTTCAACCGCCAAACGCAGCCAATCTACGCCATCGACCAAGTCATTATCAGATAGCACATCAACAAAGGCTTCATTATCCTCCATAGCCATATCGATGAGTTCATCAATATTGGCTGGCATATCCACTTTACGTTTATAGAAGTCATTTTTAATACGCATGCGGCCACGGCGTTTACGAATACCCTCACGAATAAGCATGATGGCAGTGCGATAATCACTCTGATAGCCTTTTTCTTGGAACTCTTCTAATAATTCGTCGATTTTTTCAGGGTCTTGTTCTTTATCCAGCAGCTTTTGACGCAGCTCTCCGGCAGAGTGTTCGCGCCGTGATAAATAATAAAACGCCAACCAGCGCAGACGACTATTGGCTTTGATAGCCTCGACTTCCGCTTGCCGTTGTTCCGGTGTTTTAAGATAAGCTTTGAGTGCTGCCGGCAGATTGTCTAACTCAGAACGTTCACTTGAGACCTGATTATACGGTTGCCCTGATTCAGTTTCCACGTTCTCCGCCAATACCTTGTCGGCTTGCTCACCTTCGGCTTTCACTTGCGCGAGTAAGCTTTTGATACTGTTGGGGTCGACCTCTTTAATCGGCTCGCTAACCTCTATTTTGGGTCGATAGGGAGAGGCGGGGTGAAAGGTTTTTTTCCGCCGCTTAGTCCGTGGCTTACGTTTATGGCCGTCGTTGTGCGGCTTAATGGAGCAAGAGGAATGAGAGGAATGAGTTACTGGGTCTAGATTTAAGTGGTCTGAGTGTGCATCTTCATTATTGTCAGACACAGCAAAGCCACGGGCAGAGGTTAACGCTGCACGTGGCTTTTTCTGGGCTGTTTTCGGTTGTTTTTTTAGCGCTTTATTCTCGTAGGACCCCTTTGACGTTTGTGGAGTTTCAGCTAGAATTTGCGCTAAAGTTTTTATTTCCATAATTCAATAAGGATTTAAGCCTCAGAGTTTTCTTTAGCCATAAGTTTAGGATCTGCAGGCTTATCAGTCTCTTTCTCAGTCCCTTTTTCAGGTGTGACGGCCAGTTTTTCCGCTCGAATCTTAGCTTCGATTTCTTCAGCAATGGCTGGATTGTCTTTTAGGAATAGCACTGAGTTGGCTTTACCTTGACCAATCTTTTCATCACCATAGCTATACCAAGCACCGGCTTTACCGACGACACCAATATCAACCCCTAAGTCAATGACTTCGGCTAAATGATTGGTACCTTCGCCATAAGTGATTTCAAACTCTGCTTGACGGAACGGTGGCGCCATTTTGTTTTTGATAACTTTCACACGGGTTTGGTTACCAATAATTTCATCGCCACTCTTAACAGCACCAATACGGCGGATGTCTAAACGAACGGAGGCATAGAACTTAAGGGCGTTACCACCGGTTGTGGTTTCAGGTGATCCAAACATCACGCCGATTTTCATACGAATCTGGTTAATAAAGATAACCATACAGTTTGATCGTTTGGCATTACCAGTGATTTTACGTAGCGCCTGACTCATAAGACGTGCTTGCAGACCCATATGGCTATCGCCCATCTCGCCTTCGATTTCGGCACGTGGCGTCAATGCGGCAACCGAGTCAATAACGATCATATCAAGAGCGCCAGAGCGTACCAACATGTCGGTAATCTCTAATGCTTGCTCGCCGTTATCAGGCTGTGATACAAGTAAGTCATCGGTATTCACGCCAAGCTTCCGCGCATAAATAGGGTCTAAAGCGTGTTCAGCATCGATAAAGGCACAGGTACCGCCTTGCTTTTGACATTCGGCAATGGCTTGTAGAGTTAGGGTTGTTTTACCCGAGCTTTCTGGACCATAAATCTCAACGATACGACCTTTTGGTAAGCCGCCAATACCTAGTGCGATGTCTAAACCGAGCGAACCGGTTGACACAACGTCAACATCTAATACCGCAGAGTTGTCGCCGAGATGCATGATGGTATTTTTACCAAATTGTTTTTCGATCTGACCTAAGGCAGCTTTGAGCGCTTTGGCTTTGTTGTCATCCATAATGATGTCCTAATTTTATTGATTATTTAATGTCAGTGTTGCGTTATTATAAAGCTTAAATGGGTTATTAGTAGTGCTACCAAAAATAAGTTTTTGAGCGCGACTCTTAATGAATTTGAATGAAGGTTTTGAGTTAATAATAGGAGGAGACAGGGTGTCTCTGATGAGATAAGTATAACAAATTGAGCGTAACTAGATAGGGGGTAGTGGTGACCATGCGACAGGTATTGTCGTGAATAAATAAAACGGTTAGGCCCCTTTATGATAGGGATGTTTGGATGAGATAAATAAGGTCATAACCCAAGGTAGGTAAAGGCGTAGATAAAGGCTTTAGTTCAACAGACCTAAGTAAACCACGGTTATCAAATGATAAAAAAGGGCCAGCTTAATAAAAAGCTGACCCTTTATCTATAGCGATGTATAAGTTAATCGAATATTAATTTAAAATTATCACATTCGATTTTTTCAATGATGCTTAGATTTTTTCAATAATACCACAGGCGATGCGGTCACCAGCATTACCTGATGGTTGGCTAACATAGTCATCAGCGCCGGCATGTACGATAAAGGCACGACGATAGACACTGTTAACGCCTGACATTGCAACAGAAATGTCCTTCTTAACGAAGTTCATAGTGGCAACACCATTTTCATCAGCAGTGACGTTAGGTAAGTCGCCTGCATGGCTCTCTGTAGAAGCGGGATTACCATGTGGCTTATCATAGGGATTGTAGTGGCCCCCTGCTGCTTTGCCCATATTTTTGCAGCTACCCGTTTCATGGATATGAACGGCCACTGTCGAACCAGGATTAAATCCCTCAAGCTTACCATATACTTGTACGCCACCAACCACAGGACGCAAATACATCTCGCCAAGTTGTGCATGGTTTTGATCAACGGTATAAATTTTTGACTTTAGAACAGGATCTGTATGATCAATGCCATTTATATTAGGATTGCTGCTTTGACAAGCACTAAGAGTAATGGCAGAAGCTATAATAGCTGAGGCGGTTAATAATTTTTTCATATTTGACTCCAATAAATTGACTGTATATTTAAATTAGCTATATATTAGACTAATACGTACAAATACGCACTAAATTAATGTTTGGGATTATTATTAGAATACTTACATGAATTAGTATAACGCTATGATTAAAGAAACAATTAGTGTAAGCGTTGCAATAAGTTATTAAATGTTAATAAAGCAAAAAAATAGTTATAAGCTACTCTTGCATCATATATTCCTGACAAACAAACCTAAGAGATAAAAAAAGCTGCTTATCTTATAGATAAGCAGCTTTTGACAATAACGGTCTATTAGAAATACATCGAAACTAAGTACTTAGTCGCTTTCTATTAGATTTAGATAAATTTATAGGTTAGCTACGTAACGTTTTTTGCGATTTGGTTGTATCAACCGCGACCTTGCTAGGCTTTATCGGTTTTGGCATGGTAACCAAGGCCGTTTTTAATACCTCATCAATGGTTGCTACCGGCTGAATGGTCAAGCCTTCTTTGACGTTGTCTGGGATTTCACCCAAATCACGTTCATTAGATTCAGGAATCAGTACATGCTTGATACCACCGCGATGCGCGGCAAGTAGCTTCTCTTTAAGACCGCCAATACGCAGTACTTTACCGCGCAAGGTGACCTCACCTGTCATTGCAATATCTGGACGAATGGCAATGCCAGTCATCGCAGAGACGAGCGCTGTAGTCAGTGCAATACCTGCTGATGGACCGTCTTTTGGCGTCGCACCTTCTGGCATATGCACGTGCACATCTTTCGACTTAAAGGTCTCATAATCAATACCCAAAGTCTCACCGCGAGCACGAACAACACTCATTGCTGCACGAATCGACTCTTTCATCACATCGCCTAGTGAGCCGGTGTAAACAAACTCACCTTTACCTGGCATGGTAATCGCTTCGATGGTTAATAACTCACCACCAACACTGGTCCAAGCAAGGCCAGTCACGCGGCCAATTTCAGGCTGCTCTTCAGCTAAGCCAAAGTCGTATTGATGTACGCCAAGATAATCGATGATGTTATTTTCATCGACTACAACGGTATCAATCTTGGTCTTTTTAGAGGGACGCACACCATATTTTTCAATCGATTCACGTACGACTTTACGACAAATCTTGTTGACTTCGCGCTCAAGATTACGCACACCAGCTTCACGCGTATAACGCTGAACGATACTGTGCAATGCTTCTGGCACAATATCGATTTCGTCATTTTTCAGACCATTTTGCTTAATCGCCTTAGGCACTAAGTACTTCTCAGCAATGTTGATTTTCTCATCTTCGGTGTAGCCTGGCAGACGAATTACTTCCATACGGTCAAGCAGTGCAGCCGGAATATCCATGCTATTGGCGGTACAAATAAACATCACTTGCGATAAGTCTAAGTCCAAATCAAGATAATGGTCATTAAACTTATGGTTCTGTGATGGGTCTAATACCTCAAGCAGGGCAGACGCAGGGTCACCTCTGAAGTCTTGCGCCATCTTATCAATCTCATCTAGCAAGAATAGCGGATTATTTACCTCTACCTTTGCTAGTGATTGAACGATTTTACCTGGCATCGCACCAATATAAGTACGGCGGTGACCACGGATTTCTGCTTCATCACGTACACCGCCAAGTGCCATACGCACAAACTCACGACCGGTCGCACGCGCAATCGATTCACCAAGTGAGGTTTTACCCACACCTGGAGGGCCGACTAAGCACAGAATCGGACCACGTAGCTTTTTAACACGTGATTGAACCGCTAAATACTCTAAGATGCGGTCTTTCACATCTTTTAGACCATAGTGATCTTCATCAAGTACTTTCTCGGCTTTATCGAGTTTAATAGACACTTTGCTTGATTTTCTCCAAGGCGTGTCCAAAATCCACTCGATGTAGTTACGTACTACCGAAGACTCACTTGATGCTGGTGGCATCATTTTAAGCTTCTTAAGCTCTTGCTCGGCTTTTTTGCGCACGTCGTCTGGCAAGTCCGCTTCTTTTAGACGATTCTCAAGCTCTTCGATATCGTCTTCGGCATCAAAACCCCCATCGCTAATATCAGACAGCTCATTTTTAATGGCTTTCATTTTTTCATTTAAGAAATATTCACGCTGGTTGTTTTCCATCTGGCGACGCACGGTATCTTGAATCTCTTGCTCAATCGACTGCTCGGCACTTTGTTTGGCCAGATATTCTGTTAGCGTATTGATGTGCTCCGAGAGATCGTCTTTTTCTAGCAACTGCTGCTTTTCGGCCAAGTCGATAGACACACGTGTGGCAATGAAATAAATCATTTCTAACACATCTTCAATACGGTCAATAACGCGGGTTAACTCGCGGCTGTTGCGTAGACGTGCTTCTGCATAAGTTGCAAATAAGCTACGTAATGCTTTAAGCGTATTTTCTTGCTGATTTTCACTCATCTCTAGCGTAATGTCGCTGCGAGTAAAATCTGCCATCAACAATTCGCCATGGTCTTGTAGACCATCTAGGCGGGCACGGTATTGACCTTCAATCAATACCTTAATGCAGTTCTCATCGCTGTCATGAGGCATGGTGCTGACAATGCGACAAACCGTACCATATTGATATAAATTATCTTGATCAATGTCTTCGGTCAGTGAGTCTTTTTGAGCCACGACCAATACGCGGTCGTCATATTCCGCTTGCGCCAATTCAATGGCTTTTACAGAGGGCGCACGGCCCACAAATAAGGCAATTTGCATGTGCGGATAAACCACCACATCACGTAATGCTAAAAGTGGTAGGTGGCTTAAGTCTTCATTATCTTGAGCATCATCCGCTGATTGAGATGCTGTTTGGGTATCAGAATCATCAGCAGAAAGCGCACTGGCTTTGATGGTGTCATGAGCGTCCTGCTCTAATTCACTATCTAGGTCGCGCCCAATGTCATCATTAAGCTGCTCAACACTGCTGTCATAATCTTTATCTGATTTACTCATATTTTTTCCTATTGTCGTTTGACATAAACCTTCTTAAACTGAAGTTATTTTATGCTATGACTAACTAAATGGTGGTGATAAGTGAGAATTGCAAGCTTTGTCGGCGAGCTTTTGCATCTAAGCGGCCGTTAAAAACAAAAATCGGTTAGAATGAGCGATTTGTAACGTCATTTTTACGCACTGTTAAGATTCCTAATAGATTTAATGTATCACGACTTGTGACAGGACAGTTATAGATAAGGTCGATATAAGCGCTTTACAAGTAAGACACTTTACAAGTAAGAAGCGCGATACGGTATGAATCATCCAATAGCGCTGGTTGGCAAGTGTCGATAGGGCTTAAGCCCGTTTTAAAGGTGCTAAAATAACGGTCAAACTAAGGGCGAGTAAGAGGATTGATTATGATAAATGCGGTATTGTTAGCAGTGGTGGTCATGCTAGGGTTGTCACTGGTTCGAGTGCATGTGGTGCTCAGCTTACTAATCGGCGCTATGGTCGGCGGCTTGGTCGGTGGGCTCGGTATTGATGCAACTCTTGCTGCCTTCCAAGAAGGGATTAAAAACGGGGCTCAGATTGCCTTATCTTATGCATTACTTGGTGCATTTGCGGTGGCCATTGCCCATTCAGGATTGCCGCAATCGTTATCCAATAGTGTAATTAATCGCATTAATAGTCAGCAAACTGGCGGCAGTACATTGTCTATTAAGTGGCTGTTGTTCTTTGGTCTGGTATTGATGAGTGTGTTTAGTCAAAACCTCATTCCGATTCATATCGCCTTTATTCCGCTAATTATTCCGCCATTACTGATGGTATTTAACCGCTTGCAGATAGACAGACGATTGCTGGCGTGTTTGATGACCTTTGGTTTGGTCACCACCTATATGTTTCTGCCCTACGGCTTTGGTGAAATCTATCTCGACCAAATTATGTTAAAAAACGTCGGTGAAGCAGGGCTTGATACCGCAAATATTTCAGTGATGCACGCCATGGCTATTCCGGCACTTGGCATGTTAAGCGGCTTATTAATCGCAGTATTTTTTAGTTATCGTAAGTCGCGTCAGTATCAGCTCAATGCCCAAAATGTCGAGTCTTATTCCGATACACAGAGCACCGTCCAAAAAGATGCTTTATCTAACGCGGCTGCTGGTGCAAAAGCGCCTAGTAAAAGTAAAACTATTATTGCACTGCTTGCGATTGTTATAGCCTTTGTGGTTCAGCTTTATACGGATTCGTTACTCTTAGGTTCACTGTTTGGTTTTGGCGTATTTATGGCAACTGGTGTGGTCAAATGGAACGAAGCGGACAGTGTCTTTAATGAAGGTATTAAGCTGATGGCAATGATTGGCTTTATTATGATTACCGCACAAGGCTTTGCAGAGGTGATGAAAGCCACGGATCAAATCGCACCGCTCATTGAAGGGGCAACCAATTTATTCGCAGGTAATAAAGGTGTCGCCGCTTTGGTCATGTTAGCGATTGGGCTGATTGTGACGATGGGTATTGGGTCGTCTTTCTCGACTATTCCGATTATTGCTGCCATTTATGTGCCACTGTGTATGGCGATGGGCTTTTCACCACTGGCAACGGTGGCTATTATCGGTACGGCAGGGGCGCTTGGGGATGCAGGCTCTCCTGCTTCTGACTCAACACTTGGCCCGACATCAGGATTGGATGTAGATGGTCAGCACGACCATATTAAAGACAGTGTGATTCCAACGTTCTTACACTTTAATATCCCGCTACTTATTTTTGGCTGGATTGCGGCGATGGTATTGTAACCTGCTGTTTTAGTGATAATTTTTACATTAAAAAAGCGAGTGTCGACTATTCGACGCTCGCTTTTTTTGTGGAATGAGATTAGATGTGCTAGTTATAAAAATAGCGACACACTTGCCAAATGCAGGTTAATAACAGATAAGCAGAAGAGATTAATAGCCAAAATACAAGGTTAGCCAGAGGTAGCGACGCAAACATAATAAATGATATAAAGAAGCTTAGGAGCAACAAAGTGATGGCTAACATTAGCAGGAACTTCCAGAGACTTTTCATATAAAAATCAATCACCCCCAATACAGTTATATGAAATAACATCACCGCATTCATATTAATAACCAAATTGATAGGATAATAGTCGTCAGGTTGATCAATGTACTCTATCGCATAATAATCAGGTATATAGCCTGCCATGATAATTTTATAGACAAATACAGCCCATAAGATAACAAAGACGACCTTAAACGGCTGGGCTTTAATATAACCGAGAATAGAAAGTAGATACTGCCTTGTATTTTTCATATGGTCCTTTTATAAGATTGCTCTTTATTTTACTATTTTAATGCGCTATTTAGTCCTCAAACTTATCAATTCCAGACGTCAAATAGCCCACCAGATCATCACCACTTTCCATCAAGACTTTCAACTTGTCGGGATTAATTAAACGGGCCAATTCCTTTTGCGTAAAAAGTTGCTCTTCAGGCGATAACGGACGCTGATTAAGAGTGCTATTTTTTTGTTCTAACTGCTGCAAATGTCGGTCTACGATATCAGCACTAGAGAGTTTGCAAGCGTTATCATCATTATGGTCTGTACTCTGGTTTGAGGAGTTTAAACTTGCTTTAGCAGGTAACTTATTATCAGCACTCATTTGAACCACCTTATTTTTTTAGGGGTAATTAACGCATGAAGCGGCACATCCCACGGCTGAGTATGTAGTTGTGGAACGACTTGGAACTCATAACACCAACCAACACGTAATGGTTTTTTACGATTGTATCTATAAGAGCAAGCTAAAGTAGTGTCATAAAAGCCACCTCCCATCCCCATACGATTGCCATGCTCATCAGCAGCGACTAACGGACATAGTATTAAATCTAAATCATGCACCCCAATGAGGTGACGTTGTTTGGATTCCTTCATGCCAAAGCGATGACGAACAGTCGGCAAAGCAGCTAGCCTATTTTGGTGAACCGGTACAAAACGCATGGTTTTATTGTCTTTGCCAAATGTATTGATCACGGGAATATAGGCGCTAAATCCCATGCGCTTGCACCAATCCAACAGGGGCTGCGTTGGCAGTTCACCAAAGCCGTCAATATATATTCCCACCTTCGCACCTTTGGATAGGCGAGGGGTAAGCTTTGGTAAATGACGACTGGCAAGCGTGGCCGCCGTACGACGTTGCTGCTCAGTTAGGGCGCGGCGCTGTTTATTAATATCACGTCGAGAAGGGTTATTGGTCATAGTTTGCTTTATAATAGTCGGGTCAAAATTTAGGGAGCTGAGTAGTAAGGGCTTGGTAAAATATAGACACAGCACTTAGCTTGAATTGTTTGACAAACTAGGCGTATTATTAACGGCATCTTATCGTAAGTGAGTGCTTATTTTCATCATGATTTTATGGCCGCTTAAATGCGTTTGGCAGTGAGTCATGCTATCATAATTGCGCTCGATTTAACTTATGCCACATTTGCTGGTGAGCTGAGCAATCAATGCCTGTTATTTTATAGCCAGTCATTATTTTATAATCAGTAATACCATAACAAATTCTTTTAGCTTTTATAACTAAAACAGGAGACATCATGTCAACTCGTACCGAAAAAGATACCATGGGCAATGTAGAAGTACCTCAGGATGCCTATTGGGGTGCTCAAACTCAGCGTAGCCGCGAGAACTTCAAAATTGGTGGCGAAACGCTTCCTCGTCCAATGATTGAAGCGATGGCATTGGTTAAAAAAGCAGCGGCTATCACTAATGCAAGCCTTGGCCGTATTGAAGAGAGCCAACGCGACCTCATTGTCCAAGCCGCTGACGAAGTGATTAATGGTGGTCTTACTGATCAGTTCCCATTAGTAGTATGGCAGACCGGTTCTGGTACTCAGTCAAACATGAACATGAACGAAGTGCTTGCTAACCGTGCGAACGAAATCGCCGGCTCTGAGCGTGGTACTTATAAGCCAATCCATCCAAATGACCATGTCAATCATGCACAGTCAACCAACGATAGCTTCCCAACGGCTATTCGTGTGGCAGCAGCGCGTCAAATCAATAGCCTGTTAATCCCAGCGGTTAAAGCGCTACGTGACACGCTAGACAAAAAAGCCAAAGAATTCGATAGCATCGTAAAAATTGGCCGTACGCATTTACAAGATGCAACGCCATTGACTTTAGGTCAAGAATTCAGCGGCTATGTGAGCCAGCTTGACCACGCGCTAACCCGTATCGACAACGCATTACAAGGCTTATATGAATTACCACTAGGCGGTACAGCGGTAGGTACCGGTCTTAACTCACACCCAGACTATGCGGTTAAAGCCGCTGAGCAATTATCAGAGCTAACCGGCCTGCCATTTGTAACGTCGCCAAACAAATTTGAAGCCCTAGCTGCCCGTGATGCTGAAGTATTTGCATCAGGTGCTCTAAAAACACTAGCGGCAAGCCTGAACAAAATCGCTAACGACGTTCGCTGGTTAGCCTCTGGCCCTCGCTGTGGTCTTGGCGAATTAACCATTCCTGAAAATGAGCCAGGCTCATCAATCATGCCTGGTAAAGTTAACCCAACTCAGTCAGAAGCAATGACCATGGTCGTGGCGCAAGTGATGGGTAATGATGTGACTATCAGCATGGCTGGCGCGTCTGGTAACTTTGAGCTGAACGTATTCAAGCCGGTTATAGCGTATAACTTATTACAATCGATCAGGTTATTGGGCGATGCGTGTAACAGCTTTAATGAGAACTGTGCCGTAGGTATTCAGCCGGTTAAAGACAAAATTGACCACTTCTTGCATAACTCATTGATGCTAGTCACCGCGCTAAACCGACATGTGGGCTACGAGAATGCGGCTAAGATTGCCAAAACCGCTTATAAAGAAAACAAAACCCTTAAGCAAGTTGCGGTTGAGCTTGATTTATTAACCGAAGCGCAGTTTGATGAGTGGGTTACGCCAGCCGATATGGTTCACCCTAAATAAGCGTGTGCTAAATTTGAGCCGCTACGGTGTTGACCGTCCTTGATGTACGACGTGTACAATCTTCGGTCGGTCGCCTTGTAGCAGACTCAAATTTAACCCACTTAAGTTTTAGTATTAATCAAGCTCAGCCTACGACTTGTCGTGCTTTCACTTGATTGCCTTGCTACTCAAATTTTTTGCAAAGGTATTCTAAGTTCTGATTAATATTTTGCTACGTTGTCAGACTCGCTTACTGTACGACTTGTACAGTGAGCGCTCGTCTTCCTAGTAGCCAAGTCATATCTGACAAACTATGTTATTTCTATAAAATGTTGACCGCCCTTGATGTCGCCTTTAAATAAACTAGCTACAATCTTCGGTCGGTCGCCTTGTAGCAGACTCAAATTTATCCCACTTAAGTTTAAGTATTAATCAAGCTCAGCCTACAACTTGTAGTGCTTTAACTTGATTGCCTTGCTACTCAAATTTTTTGCATAGGTATGCAGGATTAATAATATTGTTTATTGAATAATAAAGACCTTGTCATTTAATATGGCAAGGTCTTTTCGTTTGTGCCTCTATGAATGGTGACTTTGGAGCCAATCACGCTTTTTGCTACTATCTTGGTTAGATCGACGGCGGATGCTAAAGCCAGTCGCGTTCCTGCGTTGCGATAACACGACTGGCTAAGCGCCCGCAACGTCATTCTTCACCAAGTATATTCGCTCCAATCGTGGCTAAACCGCATCCCAAGGCCACATCACGAGTTAATTTGAAGAATGGGTGGAGCGGTTATTATTTTAGATTAATCCTCGCAGTCTTGTTCTCTCAACTGAAGTTCTACCAGTAACATACCATAAAGAATAAGCGGCTAATTACTCACAATTTATGTTATGTTATAACAAAACATATCATCAAAATTACGCATAAACAACAGCCTGAAATTCAGAATAATTTAATATATTCTCTCAAGTGGAACTAAAGTAAAACTCTATAAAAAGCTATACGCTATATATAATATAGACACTAATTAGAGGCTGTTGAAGTTTCTCTTTTGGTGGTAATGGCTCGGTTTTATTTAAAGTCATTTATCATGTTTTATTCATTCAAAAGAGGTGTATTTATGAAGAAGTTAACAACCCTATTATCATCTGCAACAATTTTAGCAGCAACCTTAGCTTCAGGTTCAGCGTTTGCTTATACAGACCAAGTTATGGATCCTGCAACAAGCCATGATACAGCGGTCAAAGTTAGACAAGTAAACTATACTTGCCAAAATAACAATAAGATCAGTGTTAAATATGGATTTAATAAACAAAACCTACCAACGTATGCGGAAGCTTATCTAAACGGGAAATCTAGATTCTTACCGATTAATCTTGGACGCTCAGATGATGTGGACACCGTATTTGGCGATGAAGAGAACTTTAGCATAATGAGTGACGCCCTACGACTTAATAACTATCATACATCAAACGTCAACATTCAAAATGCAAACAGTGAAATCCTTTATAAAGGCTGCGATGCCAAATCCGTTAAGAAAATTAAAGGTTAGCTGTAACATTTGATTTAAGCTTTTAAATTGAAAACTAAAAAGACCTTGTCATTTATTTGGCAAGGTCTTTTTTTTATCAGCGTGTTTCTATAATAATTATTCGCAATTGTTATTTCTAAAGACGAATCGTTATGTAATCTCACCTAAAGCCATATATTAGCAGAAAGCCCCTGATTTAAAATAAAGAGTTTTAGCTTTATCACTCTCATCTTTAACATCAGAGGTACGACTAATATACTCATTATCGTGCAATATATGGATTACTGACGCCAAGCTTCTCTAAAATAGTAATCTCAAAGCTTTCCATCTCATCTTGCTCCGCCTGCCCAAGCTCATGGTCGAAGCCGAGTAAGTGCAAAATACCATGTACTATCAAATGAGTAATATGCTCATCGGTACTTTTATTTTGCTCTTGTGCTTGAGTGGCGACTACCTCATGGCAGATGATTAATTCGCCAAGTGGAATGGTCGGCATTTGCTGTAAGATAAACGGCGGTAAGTCGCTAGGGTACGACAGTATATTAGTCGCGTAATCTTTATCACGTGCTTCAAGGTTTAGGTTTCGGCCTTCTTCAATATCGGTCAGATACACGCCAAGCTCTTTAGATTTTTCTTGCCAAAGCGAGGTATCAAGCTCAGAAAAGTAAGGCAGGCTAACACCAGACGCTTGCTGCTCATTCATCACATTTAATGTGGTCACTAAAATGGTTTGCAGCTTATCAACAGGATAATAATTAGAGACAAGCTCATCAGATAATGTTTCTGCAGCACTGATATTAATCATCAATTCAGTCATAACAAACTCATAAAATTAATTGAATATAGAAGTATGCGGATATTGTATAGGTTCAATACATAAAAAAGCCGGATAGCTATCCGACTTTATTACACTGTGCTGTTTTGGCTTAAAGCGTTTTAATAAAAGCTAAGCTAATTGTCTCATTTGATAAACAAAAGTTATCGACTACGACTTAGCGTCTGCTTTAGCTTCTTTTCGCTCTTGCTCAGCAATACGTGCACGTTTACGCGCCTCTTTTAAGGCTTCTTGCTCTTCGTCCCAGACACCATAGGCTTCAACAATCTTCTGTACCAATTGATGACGTACCACGTCTTTTGACTCAAACTTGGTTACATGAATCTCATCAATTTTACCTAAGATTTGAATCGCTTGCGCTAAGCCTGATTTATGACCACGTGGTAAATCCACCTGAGTCACATCACCGGTAATGACCGCACGTGAGCCAAAGCCTAAGCGAGTTAAGAACATCTTCATCTGCTCGGGTGTTGTGTTCTGCGCCTCATCCAAAATAACGAATGAGTTATTCAATGTACGACCGCGCATATAGGCCAGTGGTGCAATCTCAATAATTTGCTTCTCGATGAGTTTGCCTACTTTTTCAAAGCCAAGCATTTCATAAAGCGCATCATATAAAGGACGTAAATAAGGGTCAATCTTTTGGGTTAAATCACCCGGTAAGAAGCCCAGTTTTTCACCCGCTTCAACCGCTGGACGCACTAGCAAGATACGTTCAATCTCATTACGCTCTAGCATATCGACTGCACAGGCAACCGCCAAATAGGTTTTACCGGTACCGGCAGGACCCACACCGAAGGACACATCTGAGGTTAAGATGCGATTGACATAATGCTGCTGATTGCCGCCGCGAGGAATGATTTTACCTTTGCGAGTGCGTAGAGCGATGGTGTCGTAATTGGCTTCTGGGTCATGACGGTAGCTATTGCCCTGACTATAACCATCGTCATCTTTGATGTCTTTGTCATCGTCAGCAGACTCATCTTCGATGGCTGTTGCACCTTCAAAGTCACGCGATAGGCTGGCTTGAATAATCAGATGCAATTCTTCTGGGCTAATGTCATCAGCGGTTTGAGCTTCGTCAGCGAGTTTATTCAAAATATAATCAGCACGTTCCACAGCGGTTAAATCACCGGCTAAAGTGAATTTATACTGGCGCTGATTAATATGAATACCTAGACGATCTTGAATATATTTGAGGTGGTTATTGTATTCACCCACCAGTACTTTTAGCTGGGGTGAGGTTAAGAAATCGAGATTTACTTTTCGAGTGACAGTATCAGTCAAGTGATAATCCTTTTGTAATGAATGTGTTCAAAGATTTTTTGTCTTAAATTGAGTCTATTTTTAAAGGGCCAATAATAGATAATGAATGTGAGGCAATTAATTATTATTTATAGAGTCTGTGGTTTATAAGTTATGTCTCGCTTATTGTTATTTAAGCACTGTCTTTATTATGGCTGTTTAATATTGAAATTCAAGAGAATACGGATAGGCATTAAGACGGTTTTTGTAACCTTCATGTCATACGCACTATCATATGTTGTTATCTACAGGTAATCGTTCTATCTCATTGAGGTGGGTTAATAACATTATGATTTATGACAGATATTCGGCAAATATCGATTAGATACTCAAAGCGGGGTGATTTGACTCTTTTTTGAGACGCGTAATATTTGGCAGAATTGAGGTATATTAATCAAGTCAATGGCGTTAACATGGTAATATATTAAAAGATATTTCAATACTATATTTGGCTCAATCAGATAATAATTTTTGAATGAAAAGACTGTTTCTCTCTATTTATATAGATTTTTTAAATAAATAATAAAAATGAGTAGCGCTATGATAACTGATACAAGTAAGAATCATTTGAGTAAGCCAAGCGAGCCCATCACTGACCAAACCGTACTGATTGCTGGGGGCGGTCATGTGGGTCTGTCGTTTGCCTTATTATTAGCGGATAAAGGCATCGCCAGCACCTTAATTGAAAAAAACACCTATCCTGACGTTAGCCCCAAAGACGATGTGAAACGCTCGCATTATTTGGATAGCCGTAACACCGCATTATCACGCCGTACAGTGCAAATTTATCAAGAAATTGGACTGTGGGATGAGCTTCAGAGTCATGCTTGCCGTATTGACTCTGTGCAAGTCAGTGAGCAAAACAGCTTTGGTTATGCAGAGCTTAAAAAAGAAGAAGAGAAGGTCGAGTCTTTTGGTCAAGTGATGGAAAACGCTTGGCTAGGTCGTAAGCTGTTAATGGCGGTCAAAAATAATCCGCTGATTACAGTCATCGATGGAGCGACGGTTACTGAAGTGAATCAAGCCCATGATTCGGTGACGATTCACTATGATACACAGTCTGAAACTCAGCAAACGCTAACGGCAAGTATGCTGGTGGCGTGTGATGGCCGAGATTCAACGGTGCGTAATCTGCTTAATATTGGCATCAAAGATTACGATTATGGACAATCAGCTATTGTGGGCGTGGTGCAAACCGATAAGCCGCATGAGCATATTGCGATTGAGCGTTTTAGCCCAGCAGGGCCACTGGCAGTCTTGCCATTAACTGATGCCAATGGCGATGGTAACCATCCTATGCAGGCCGGCTATAGACGTTCTGTGGTATGGATTTGCAAGCGCGGTGAAGAACAGCAATATTTGGATGATGAATCGCTGTTTTTATCGACCTTACAAGAAGGGTTTGGTCAGCGTGCCGGCAAGTTCTTAAAGGCAGGCCGACGCGGTGCTTATCCACTAACTCGAGTGCTTGCTGACAAGCAGGTAGAGGGGCGCGTAGTAATTATGGGTAATGCCGCTCATACCTTGCACCCCGTGGCAGGTCAAGGCTTTAACCTATGTATGCGTGATGCGCATGTACTAGCAAAAATGCTTGAGAACCAGGTCATGCGTAGTGCAGATATTGGCGATAATCAGATGCTCAAAAACTATGAGCGTGCCCGACAAAAGGATCAGAAACGAGTGATTCGTTTTTGTGATGCTGTGGTGCATGGATTTACCCATCCCAATCCAGCAATGAAGCTTGCGCGCAATGTGGCGCTGGTTGCATTTAACAAATTGCCAAATATTAAGCCATTGGTTGCCACCTATGCGATGGGATTAAAATCCTAATCTTTGGCTATTTATACTGATGATTAATCACAATCACGTTATCACTGACTATTAACCACGCTTATCATATTTAACTATTGGACAGTCGTTATGGCAACCGCAAATCAATCTCAATCACATCATACCCTTATTATTGGTGGTGGTATCGTTGGCGCAACCTTGGCACTTAAATTAGCTCAGCAGCAGCGCCCAGTGACCCTTATTGATGCCCGTCCCGAATTTACAGAGGCTGCGTGGCAACAAAAATTGACTCACCGTGATGCACGCGTTTATGCCTTAAGTCTGGCCAGTATTGAGCTGTTGAAAGAGGTAGGCGCATGGCAATTGATTACCCAAAGTAGGCGAAAAGCGAATTACACCCAAATGCAGGTATGGCAACAAGACGGCAAGGGTGAGCTGAAGTTTGGTGATGAGGCAGTGCCGCAACTGCTTGGTAGTATGGTTGAGCCATTTGTCATTGAGCATGCGTTATATCAGCGTTTGGCAGCGGCCGATGTGGGCGAGCATCTAACGCTTGTTGCAGGTCACAAAGTGGTTGAGCTTGATTGGTTTGGTGAGCAAAAAGGGTATCAAGTTCGTTTGGATAATGGGGATACCTTACAAGGAAAATTACTCATTGGGGCTGATGGGCGTGGGTCACTGGTAAGACGTGAGGCCGGTATTGGTATCGATTCACTCGATTACAAACAAACGGCCATTTGCTGTGCAATCAAAACGCAAAAGCCGCATCAAGCTACAGCGCGTCAGCTTATGTTACCGACCGGCACACTGGCTCTATTGCCGCTTGCTGATGTCACTGATACTGACAAAGCCAATCCGCAGCATTGGCAATCGGTGGTGTGGACGCTGCCAACCAATCGAGCGTTAGAGTTATTACAACTCAATGCCGAGACAAGTGAGAATAATCAGGACAGTAATAATCAGCCGAATAATGAGGTATTACGTCAAGCGTTAGCAGCGGCAAGCCAGTACGCCTTAGGCGATATTGAACAGCTTGAATCCGTGGCTAGCTTCCCACTAAATGCACAGCAGGCCACTCATTATGTCAAAGAGAACTTAGCATTGGTGGGTGATGCGGCACACGGTGTGCATCCGCTGGCAGGTCAGGGCTTGAATCTAGGTATGCTCGATGTGACTGCTTTAGTAGATGCTTTGATGACTGATTATGAGCGTAGTGGTCACAAACTTTGGGGCGAGCTATCGACTTTGCGCCGTTATGAGCGTGAGTGTCGTCCTCATAATAGTGTGATGATGCATAGCTTCTCCTTGATGAATTGGTTGTTTGCCGGTGATTTTGCGGCACTGCGTCCGGTTCAGCAGATACGTAGTGAGGGCATGTATCAAGTAGGTAAGATTAAGCCGTTGATGAGATTCTTTACGAAGAGGGCAAGCGGGGTTTAGATGGAAGTTTCTAGGTTGGCTTCAGTGGCTATGCTAAGTATGAACACGTTAACCATATTAGGATGTCAAACTGCTTCGACCACCACTGTTCCTACGCCAAAATCTATCCCCGAGTCTACTCCTATACCAAAATTCAAAGCTATTGTTCCAGACAGCGATGGAGATGGGGTTATCGACAATCAGGATGTCTGTCCAAACACACCACAAAATATGGTTGTAGATGATAAAGGATGTACTACCATTTTAAATGACTTTACGAATGAACTTGAATTAGAGATGCAGATTTATTTCCCGTCGTTTACTCGTCAAGTACCTAATGTTTATCATCTTGAATTCCTTAAGATAAAAGAAAAGATTATTGAATATCCGACGACTCAAATTTTATTATTTGGTCATGCATCTTCTAATGAAATACGCAAAACAAATAGCAACAATACATTATCTCAAGACCGCGCTGTAATGGTAAAGTATAGACTGGTCATGGATTACAATATTCCAGTTGAGCGAATTACAACTTATGATTGTTTAAATAGGTTGCCGCTGAAAGAGACAAAAGGTGTAATAGCATATGATGAAATGCATGAGACTAAAGACGGTAGAGTGACCGTTAAAGTAAGTACTGAAGTTAAGGATTTAAATACTATTAAGTCTTCTCATTTAAGTAGTGAATATAAAACTTACTCGCAGAACTGCGAGTTAGTGAATGAGTTGGATAAATAGTCAGCCAGTATTACTCATCATATCTCACGCTCTCAACCTGTAAAATAACGTTCTTATCTTAATCAGTCATTTCTACCCAAACGATGAAAACGCCACCATCAATACCGGTGCCACAATATTAATGATAAAGCCGAAGCTAATGGCCGAAGGCACCACGCCCAGTCCGCCTGATTGCTGAATAACAGGCAGGGTAAAGTCCAAACTAGTCGCACCACCAAGCCCAACTGCCGCCGATGGTGTGTTACGCATAAATAGCGGAATAAACAACAGGGCAAAGAACTCACGCACCAAGTCATTAAACAGCGCTACACTGCCCCAAACTGCACCGTAAGCATCGGTCATGACAATGGCCGACAACGAATACCAACCAAATCCTGAAGCTAAGGCGAGACTTTTAGTTAACGATGCCTCAGGGAATATCAATGAGAATATCACGCCACCAAGCAGCACACAGACTGTAAAAATCACACTGGTTTGGATGCCGCGTTTACTCAGTAGAACTTCTTTGAGAGTAATCCCCGAACCCTTCAAGCCAATACCAACCAGTAGAATTAATATCATTAACAGACCAGTCATGGTGTTTGCTGGCGGCATAAAATGCTCGGGTAAAAATAGCCCAATAATAAAGCCAAACGCCACGCAGCATACTTGAATGAGACTACCACGGATACTGACCTTGGGAGCCGCATGACTATTCTTACCGGCCGCAGTCCAAGGTACCAGTCGATCAAACACCATTAGGCCTGCTAAGCCTGTACCAATCGTCAATATTGACAGCACACTGACATAAAGTACGATATCACCGATTTGGCTACCTAAGCCCTCGACCTGTGCCAGCTCAATACCGATCAAGGTCAGAATAATATATACCAAATAGCCCAATATCCGCTCTGAGTAGTGAATCAAGGTCTTATTTAAGGGAAACGCAAAACCGATAAAAAGAGGCGCTAAAACCAAAACAAGAGTGACAAAGCTTTGCATATTCTGAGATAAAGACATGATGACGGCACGCAGACTAAGAGAGGTTGGGGTTATGAGCTAAGTCGGTAGCAATAAGAAAAAATGTAACTGGCGATTCTATCACAGCTACTCACGAAGTCCTATAAGCAGACCGGTAACCAAAAAGAGGACGCTCGTATTGCGCTACGAACGTCCTCTTTTAAGATTAGGCTTTTGGCTGATTTATGTGCTTACCCGCCTGATTAAATTTACTACGCCAAGCTTACTAATCTAAGCAGTTTGTGCTAATTGAGCCTTGGTCTGCTTTACTGGTTGAATAACCGGTTGAACAGCCACAGTCTCATCCAAGATAGGATTGTCCACTGTTTGAGACTCAGAACTATTGTCAGTAGAGTCAATCGGGCGCACCACGCTAATGGCGGGTATGTTGCTTAGAGCAGGGAAGTCATTACGACTGTGCCCGCCGCGGCTTTCCTCACGAGTTAGCGCCGATTGCAATAATAACGAGGCCAAGGTTAATAAACGCTGCCAACGAAAGTTATCTAAATCAAAGTCTGTATCGGTCAAAGCTGTTATCGATCGCTGTTGATTTTTGCAGGCCAAAACCTGATTCAGTGCTTCTTTTAACTCATCCGCGCTGCGTCTAATGCCCATCTTATTAGTCATCAGGGTTTTTAATTGCTTAATCGTGCTGATATCGCTAATGACGTCTAAGTCTGAGTTAGCTAATAGAGGTGAGTTTTGATTCAATAAATCAGTTAATGGCACATCAAATTGAGCATGAGCGGCGACTGCGTCAGGCTCAGATATGTTCACATTTTTATTGGCATGAATAGCTGCTTGCTCAACAGTTTCTAGCTCACCAAAGCAGTTCCAGTCATTATTATCATTGAGATAACGCGGTAAATGCTGAGCAATCTCACGGCCTACAACCACGCACTCAAGCAGCGAGTTGCTAGCAAGACGATTGGCACCATGTAGCCCTGTATTAGCGACTTCGCCTGCAGCATATAGACCCTTGATATCCGTCTTACCTTCTGCTGTAGTAACAACACCGCCACACGTGTAATGCGCGGTAGGCGCCACTGGAATAGGGGCCTTGGTAATATCTATGCCAAGCTCTAGACAGTGAGCATAGATATCGGGGAAATGCTCTTGAACAAAAGCGGCAGGCTTGTGAGAGATGTCTAAATGCACGTAGCCAAGCTTATTCTTACTAATCTCGTTGGCAATAGCACGGGCCACGATATCACGCGGTGCTAACTCTTCACGAGGGTCATAATTTGGCATAAAGCGTTCATGGGTAAGGGGGCAACGTAGCAATCCGCCTTCACCGCGAACCGCTTCTGATATCAGAAAATTACTCTGATTGCCTTCGCTGTCGCTATGGACCAGTCCGGTGGGATGGAACTGGATGAACTCAAGATTCGCCAATCGACAACCGGCTTCCCACGCCATCATAATCCCATCACCGACACACACATCAGGGGCAGTGGCACGACTAAATAGTTTGCCCAATCCGCCACTGGCGATAACCACTGCTTGACTGTCAAACTTAATAAGCACGTTATTCTGGGTGTCAATCACTTGGGCACCCGTGCAGTGCTGATTATCTGTTAGTAAGCGCAGTGCTTCATGATAAGGACGAACATCAATATGGGTTGCAGCAAGTGCTTGTTGATGTAGCGCTTGCATAATGTGCTTGCCAGTCGCGTCATCGGCATGCGCCACACGGCGGCGACCATGTCCGCCTTCTTTTGTTAGATGCAGCTCTGCTAAGGTTGCGTTTTTGGATAAGTCAGACTCAATATTGTCACCGTCACCATTGGTGGTGAACGGCACATCGTGCTTAAGTAGCCAATCAATGGCATCGGCACCTTGCGCTAAAATTTGAGTGGTCGCACTCACATCACATAGGTCATCACCGGCAATTAAGGTATCGCTTACGTGCTCAGCCACACTGTCATTGCTATCAATCGCGGCTGCGATACCGCCTTGAGCATAATGGCTCGAGCACGCTTGCAAATCCTCTTTTGCCAATACCACTATGTTTAGGTGGCTTGGTAAAGATAACGCAGTACTCAGCCCTGCTAGGCCAGCACCAATAATCAACACATCGCACTGCTCATGCCTCATGCTATGTTTTACAGGCAATGCTTTAGTCTGATTAACAGAAGACGCAGCGCTATTAAAGTCTGCGCTAAGAGTATGAGCAGTTTGGCGTGTTGGCATTGTTTGGTCTCTTATGGTTATGCGAGCGTTTAATAAATGAGTGCTGGTAAACTTAAGCAGGACCCACGTTTTCAAATAAAGGACGGTCTTTAAGGAAGTCACCACTGGTCGCCACGCGGCGTTTTTGTGCAGCAGCAAAGTCGAGCATACGCTGTAGCGGCTTTAAGGCAGCAGCGGCTAACTCAGGCTCAAGCTTAATCTCGCCCGTGCCGTTTTCTAAGCATTGCTCAATACCTTTAAGACCATTCATCGCCATCCAAGGGCAGAACGCACAGCTCTTACAGGTGGCACTCTCGCCTGCGGTAGGGGCGGCTAAGAAGCGCTTATGCGGTGATTGTTTTTGCATTTCATGCAAGATGCCTAAATCCGTACCGACGATAAAGGTCTCAGCGTCCATCTCTTTGGTTGCGTTTAACAGCTTACTGGTTGAACCGACCACATCGGCCAGTTGCACCACGCTGTCAGGAGATTCTGGGTGAACCAAAACAACAGCATCTGGATTTTCTGCTTTTAATTGCTCAAGCTCACGGGCTTTAAATTCGTTATGCACAATGCATGAGCCTTGCCAAAGCAGCATGTCAGCGCCGGTTTCTTTTTGGATATATTTACCCAAATGACGATCAGGGCCCCAGATGATTTTCTGACCTTGTTCATGCAAATGCGTCACAATCTCTAGACCAACAGATGAAGTCACAACCCAGTCTGCACGCGCTTTTACTTCGGCGCTGGTATTGGCATAGACCACGACTGTGCGATCCGGATGTTGGTCACAAAACGCGCTGAATTCATCAATAGGACAGCCCAAATCCAGCGAACATTCTGCCTCTAAATCTGCCATTAATACGGTTTTTTCCATGCTTAAGATTTTGGCAGACTCACCCATAAAGCGCACACCAGCAACGACCAAGGTATGGGCTTCGTGCTCTTTACCAAAGCGTGCCATCTCTAACGAGTCGCCGACACAGCCGCCCGTTTCTAATGCCAAATCTTGAATATAAGGGTCTACATAGTAATGCGCTACCAGTACGGCATTGTGCTCTTTTAGCAGACGCTTGATATTAGCGACCACCTCTTGGCGCTCACTGCGCGATAACTCAGCAGGTATCTTAGCCTTAGCATAATCAATATCGATTTGGGTAACCGGCGATGAGCTCTGTTGATTGCTTTGCGCCAGTGTTGGCGCATCATATGCGAATAACTCTATTTTCTCAGCGGGCTGTGTTGATGTGGCTTGTGAGGTTGTCATAGAAAAATCCCTTGTTTCTTGAATGAAGTCTTGAATGAAGTAATGTATGTCATAAAATAGGCCAGTGTTGTAATTATGCTCATTTTGAGCATAATTACAAGGTCTTTTTTATATCTATCTAAGTACTTGTGTTGCACTTATCGTGTAATTGTGTGGATTTCTCGATATACTAGAGCTCTTTATTTTGACCCAATTAATTAATATGAGCTTGTCGTTTTCTCACGCCCATGTTCAAGGCAGCGGCACCACAGAGGTGGTGGCGGTGCTGATTGCCATCACTAATAACACTGCGCGAGTGTTAACGGTCGAAGATGGCAAGTTATTACCAAACGGTCCATTGATGCCGCTGCATCGTTCACTGCAAGCGGGCGTACGCCAGTGGGTAGAGGAGCAAACCCACCAACCGCTAGGCTACATTGAGCAGTTATATACCTTTGTAGATACTAATAGGCGTAATAAAGAGGGGCATGCGCTGGTCTATGTCAGTTACATGGGATTGGTGCAGGAAGGGGCGATACCGCTAGATAAACCGCAACCTCATAAAAATGTAGCCAATCAAACGCAGTTACCGAAAGACAACGCCGCCCTATGGAGAGATTGGTACGATTATTTCCCGTGGGAAAATCATATTAATAAGGAGCCTATTGAGGCAGTAAAAGCCATTACTGCTGAGTTAAAAAAATGGGCAGATGCAGCGCAGACAGCAAATCTAAAGAAAAAACGTCTACAGCGTATTTATCTGTGCTGGGGTGGTGATTGGGAAGAGAATGAATCTGAGTTTGATAAGGTGATTACCACTCAAAGCAGTAGCGCTAAAGAGATGTTTACCAAGTGGGTTGCCGAACATGCTCTGCTGCGTTACGAGATGCTATATGAGGCGGGCTTGTTACCAGAATCGCCGTATTATAATGCTGCCAAACTGCCCAAGGAATGGCAAAAAGTTACCGGTGAGCCGATGTATTATGATCACCGCCGTGTGATTGCTACTGCTATTTCGCGGCTGCGTGCCAAGATTGAATACCGTCCGCTTATTTTCGGCTTGTTACAACAGGAATTCACCTTACTACAGCTGCAACAAAGTGTGGAGGCCTTATCTGGAGTCACACTACATAAGCAAAACTTTAGACGATTGCTTGAGAGTCAAAACCTTCTTGAGCCCACTGGCAATAGTAGTCAGACAGGGCGAGGGCGTCCTGCCAAATTATATCGTTTCCGCTTTGATGTAGAGCTACAAAGCTTGCTGATGGACAGTAAGTTGCCTAAACGCAATCATCGTTAGTCGTCATATCCCTGTTGGTGATTGGTTAGTCACTAAGCATTATTCATTGCTAATGCGTTTATTCTCAGTTATATTTATGCTCATAATGAGCATTAGTCTCTTAGCCACTATTTCAAGCACTTTGTATTGAACCCATTTTAAGGACACGCCATGTCAACCGTTTCGGCTAACGATAATAATAACCAAAATAACCCCACTTCTCAGGCCATTATTGAGCCACCATTAAATGATGTGCTGCTATTGCCGCTGATAGAGGCTGCCTTGTTAGAAGACTTAGGTCGCCGCGGTGATGTTACCTCACAAGCGACCATTCCAGCCGATAAGCAAGCGACATTGACCTTAACCGTACGTGAAGAAGGTGTGGTGTGCGGACTTGATTTGGCACGATTAGCCTTTGATCAGGTTGATAGCCGCATTGAGTTTACGGCGCATACCCATGATGGTGCGCTGGTAACCAAAGGTCAGACGCTTGCGACTATTAGCGGCAACGCGCGCAACTTATTGACGGCTGAGCGTACAGCACTTAACTTTATGACTCATTTAAGTGGCATTGCCACAGCCACCAAACAGGTTGTTAATTTGGTAGCAGATTATCCGGCACAAATTACCTGTACCCGAAAAACCATTCCTGGGCTGCGCACTGTACAAAAATATGCGGTGCGCTGCGGCGGCGGTCGAAACCACCGTTTGGGCTTAGACGATGCGATTTTGATAAAAGACAATCATATTGCCATTGCCGGTAATATTCCCAATGCCTTGGCTCAAGCTAAGCAATTAGCAGGTCACTTGATTCCTATCGAGATTGAAGTCGATACGTTAGAGCAGTTACAGCAAGCGATTGATGCCGGTGCTGAGCTAGTATTACTCGATAATATGAGTCCAGACACACTGCGTAAAGCGGTTGCCATGTGCAAAAATCACCCAAGCGGACGCATAAAAACCGAAGCTTCAGGTGGTATTACCCCTGATAGCGTAGTTACGGTTGCCGAAACCGGCGTTGATTTCATTGCTATGGGTTATTTGACGCACAGTACCACTGCGTTAGACATTGGTATGGATTTTTCAGCCTAAGCGAAAGCTATAGATCTAAGCGTACAGCATTTAAGAGAGCAGATATTTGAAATTATTTAAAGTTAAATAAGGGGCATTTTGCCCCTTATTGCCCCTTATTAGGTATGTGGGTGGCGACCAATGTAAAATAATAGGTATAATACTTATCCTAAGAATTAACCGATGTCTATTAATTATGCCGCAATGAATGTTAGTTAAACTTGCCGCTGCTTTATTCACTGTGTTAGCTTTAAGAGTTGCATTTTATTTCCTTAGTATAGTAAACCAAAACTTAAGCCGCTAGAGGGTACATATTGTCACGGAACGGGGTTATCCCCGATGTACCGCTTATGTTAAAATCGCCATCCTTTGCAAACTGAGGCGCCCGCTATGGACACCGAAATTGTCAAAATTATTTTGGCATTTGTGGTACTAATTAATCCCTTTAGTGCCCTGACGCTATTTTTAGATTCGACACGTGGCTACAAAATGGTTGATAGGCGCCGATTTGCGCGTATCAGCAGCTTAACTGTGTTTATAGCGATTGCCTTTTTTACGGTTGCCGGCGAGCTATTACTGCGTATATTGGGTATTTCTATCGGCTCGTTCCAAGTAGCCGGTGGTATTTTGGTATTTTTGATTGCCATTAACATGATGAATGGTGATGGTAACCCCGTAAAACCTGATCAAGAAAACGTTGAGTTCGATGACAGTCTTGAGACCATGGGCAGTACAGCAGCGGCTGTCGTGCCATTGGCGATTCCGATGATGATTGGACCCGGTGGTATCTCAACCGTGATCATTTATTCGGCGCAAGTTCACAGCTGGCAGCAAAAACTAGCCATTATTATTGCCGGTCTATTAATTGCCATCTTCTGTTATTTAGCCTTAATGGCAGCGGGTCGATTAAGCCGTTTTTTAGGCGATACCGGTCTGAATATTATTAGCCGTATCATGGGTATGCTGTTGGCAGCGGTCTCAATTGAGATTCTAGTAAGTGGCCTGCGTACTATCTTTCCTAATCTCATCTAAAAGCGATAACTCTTCGCTCTTCTAATAATTTCAAAATCTTATATGCCCTTTCTCTATTACGCTTTTAGCAATTATTTAGAGAATGGGTGTTTTTTTTGGTTATTACTATTTCTATTGTCTTAATAGCGTATAGTCAAAAAACTCCAACATAGTGTCAAGGCAATCGAGTGCGGAGCGCTACTAAAGTAGGCTTAGCGAGGCGAAGACCGTAACTGTTTAGCAGCTTGCAGACGATGGTTGCTTATTTAACTAGCCAAACGCTAAATGCCACGCCAGATACATCATTAATATACCGATAAGAGCGTCCAAGATATTCCATGCCTTGGGCTTGGCAAAAAAAGGCGCCAGTAAACGAGCACCATAACCCAAGCTGAAGAAAAATATGAATGAGGCGCTAACTGCACCGACACCAAATAGCAGCTTACTTGCCGCACCTGTCGAGACCATGCCGACCAGTACCAAGGTGTCTAAATAGACGTGCGGATTTAGCCACGTAAACCCAAAGCATAGCAGCAGTGATTTTCGTAAACTGCTGACAGCGTCGGTGTTGTCTGTCATTGCATGGGTTTTGGTTAAACTGGCGTGAAAGCTTTGCAGACCATAGATAAGCAAGAACAGTGCGCCGGCTATTTTAGCGATAGTGACAATATTAGGATATTTGGCAGTCATTGCGCCAAAGCCTGCCACGCCTGCTGAAATCAAGATAGCATCAGACACCGCACAAAACAGACAGATGGCAAACACATGCTGTTTTTTCAGGCCTTGTTTGAGGACAAATGCGTTTTGTGAGCCAATCGCCAAAATAAGCGACAGTCCAAGACCAAAGCCTGATACATAATCCATCTAGTCATCCCAGTCAAATTTATTAAAATATAAGTATTAAAGCACTGTGCTGCTACTATAGAGTATAGAGTGCTTTGATCTTCATACGTTAATCATTAAAGGATGAATTTATGACCCAAGCGACTGCAATGCTATTGATGTTTATCATATATGGCGTATTGCCTGCTGCGGGTATATATCTGGGTTTCCGCGGTATCAAAAAAGTAACTCAGCCCAAAATGCTTGAGTACAAAGCGATGCCGCAATTGGGTTATATTCCTGAAAAGAGTTTGCCTGCAGATATCAGACAACAGCTAGATGCCATTAACAAAAAAGGCGAGAAGCTGCGTGTGCTATATGGCGATACCAATAACGACGGCGTTATTGATGATAAGGATACAGTAAGTGAAAGCTATATCATGATTAAAAACGTGATGGACAAACATATTCCTGAAGCGGTGGCGGATTATAGACGCTTACATGATTTAGACAGCGGTATTATCAGCAAAGAAGAAGCGGCAAGCCGAGCCGATACCACCAAAATTAAACACTCCGATGTGACTGGCAAGCAGGCATTACTTGAGGTGTTAAATACAGTAAATGAGCAATTTGATGACTTACTTGATGCAGCCTATCATCAAGACGGTCAAAAGCTATTGGCAACCAATCGCTATCTACAACAGCGTTTTGAGAAGTAGAACAATTCAGATTAAATAAGCTCTTGATTGTCAGTTAAAGTATAGCGCTTTAGGTAAAGGAGACAGTGTCGTTAGATGAGTATTATGGTGGGTGCAGGGGTCGTGGCCTTAGTGGCTACCGGCTATTTGGGACGTAAAGGTTGGCTTGCATTTCATCGTGCAGTCGGTATTACCCCTGGCACGCTACAATATGTTGAACCCTCAAAACGTCCGCCGCCACAGATGATGCAGCTAAGCGTTGAGCAGCAGCAATTGTCTTACCTGCCGGCTGCTATCCTAGAGCAAATACAGCGTATCGATAGTCAAGCGACCGTTTATCAGCAGTGGCGTGAAGAAGCAGAGCAAGCAGGGCAGAGTATTGCTGCCACAGAAGAAGAGTTTGTGGTTAGAAAACTGCTCGATGTGCGCCTGCCAGAAATGCTCAATAGCTATCAGCGTATCGTGCGCCATGATATAAGGGTGCAGCAGGCGATCCGTCCTAATTATCGATACATGCCTGATAATAATAATGCACTGAGTGAAAGCCATAGTGAAGCATTAAAGTTACTTGGTGAGCTTTTATCTAATATAGAGAACAGGCTAGCTGATTTATTAAAGCGTTGCCATGCAGACTCTTTGCAAGATATGCAGGTAATGCATCGTTATTTGAATGAGCGCCAGTAATGACCCTATTTAGCTAGATAGTCTAGCCACTAAAAAGCCCTCTAATAATTTAATTAGAGGGCTTTTAAGCAACAATCATTGTTCGACTAACGCTTAGAGCCTCTATTACCTGTATCACGGCCACGAGGCGTATTTGAATTTCTACCGCGAGTACTGCTTGCGTCACGACCACCACCGCCTGCTCTGGCATTGCGCTCTTTGCTGGTATTGCGAACAGTACGTGCTTTCATTGGCTTTTTCTGGAAGCGCTCTTTTTTCTCTTTGGCTTTACCATGTACACCCATGTCGTCACGTGGACGCAAGTCAACCAGTTCGATTAAGCGGTGAATGTCTTTTCTATCCAGTTCAATAAAGCGGCCGGTACGTAGCTCTTTTGGTAAATCAACAGAACCATAACGTGTACGTAATAAGCGGCTCACTTTTAGGCCTTGTGATTCAACTAGACGACGAACTTCACGGTTACGACCTTCTTTTAACTTGACGTGATACCACTTGTTCACACCTTCACCACCGCCTTGCTTGATGTCTTCAAACTTAGCAAGACCGTCTTCTAACATCACACCATCAGTTAGGTTACGCATCATCTCTGGAGTTAATTCACCCAAAATACGTACTGCATATTCACGCACAATCTCATTTGAGGGGTGCATTAAACGGTGCGCTAATTCGCCGTCATTGGTAAATAGCAACAGGCCAGTAGAGTTAATATCTAAGCGACCAACCATTACCCAGCGGTCATGGGTCAGCTTAGGTAAGCGCTCAAATACCGTGGTACGACCTTCAGGGTCATTGGCAGAACAAATCTCGCCTTCAGGCTTGTAGTATGCCAATACGCGGCGGCGTTTTTCACGCTCAGATTTGTATTTAATCAGACGGCCATCGACACGAATCTCGTCACCTTGGGTGACACGGTCGCCGATAGTGGCAGGCTTTTGGTTGATTGATACGCGGCCTGATTTAATCACTTCTTCCATTTGGCGACGTGAGCCAAGGCCCATACGTGCTAATGCTTTTTGAAGTTTTTCGGTGCCGGCAGTACTGGCTTTGGTGGTCGGTTCGGCGAATTGATAATCACCATTGTGATCAACGGTTAAAAATTCGCTGTCAGGTGCGGTGTCGTTTTGATTTGAATGAGGCATATTATGCATCCTTGAATCGGTGGGTGACTACATTTCACAATGTAGGTTATTCAGGTGGTGAAGTAACGGGAGCTATTGTACGCTATTTTTAAGGTTTAATCGCCAACTTTTGGTAACTCGGTATGATTTGACCGTAACACACCTTTAAACATCGGTACTCTCTTTTGAATTAGCGAGTCCCTTAACAGATGAAAGAGAAAGATTAAAGGATTAATTAATCCTTTTCTAAGTTTAATTCAGGTAGCGGTGGTAAATCCTCTAAGCTCTCAAGCCCAAAAGAGTCCAAAAACTTAGGTGTGGTATGTAGCAGGGCAGGGCGACCTAAGGTTTCGCGATAGCCTTTCTCAACAATCCAGCCCTTATCAAACAATTGTCTTAAAATATTACTCGACACAGTTACCCCGCGCACATGCTCAATATCGCTACGGGTGACCGGCTGTTTATAGGCAATGACGCTTAATGTTTCAAGCAGCGCTTGGCTTAGATGTTCTAGTCGCTGCGGGAATACTTGCTGAATCAGCGCACTGTATTCACTGCGAATTTGCAGACGATAACCACTAGCGGACTCACTCAAGCTCAATACACCCGTAGTCAAACGCTGCTGTAGCACAACTAGCGCGGTCTCAAGCTCTTGGGCTGATAATGACAGATGCTTTTTTAATTGATTGGCGGTCAGTGGTGATTCAGAAGCATGCAGCAATACTTCAATAAGGCGACTTAACTGATCGTAGCGATTAAAGCTTTGTAAATCACTGTTTGCAGCAGCGGAAAGTGTTTGCACATCAGACGACGATGCCACATTAAGTGGCTGACTGGGTTGTTTCGGCATAGGGCAATTAAACTTATTAGCAATTAGATTAATAGGAGTATTTTATTAAGGTGTCTGGTTGGCAGAACCTTTTTTAAATAGAATTTAGCCAACCCAACGCAGCTTTAATTTCGATAAGCTGTAGGTTCGCGAATCAGAGTCAGACGTTTGATTTAAATAGTCCGATAAATTAGCTTGCTGAGTGTCATGTTTATCTAAGTCTGTTAAATTTTCTGAGGGTTTGCTATTAGTTGATTCATCATTAATAGTGTCATCAGTGATAACGTCGATAATGTGCCGCTTCATCAGCTCAAGCACTGCCACAAAGCTCACCACCACACCAAGCCGACCCTGACGCTGATCGAGCAATTCAATAAAGGTGCCTTCACCACGCTCACTTAATTGGCGGCTGATACTGGCAATACGATCCGACAGAGGTATGGGGTCCACTTTGATATTGTGCATCTGATAATCCGGTTTTAGCTGCATTTTTAGTAGGCTTTCGACCAGCATCTCAGCCGGATAATTCGGCAACTGGGCAGCCATAACCTCTGGGTCAGGCAGGCTAGCCATCGCCAAGAACACATCACGCTCAAGACGGATTAAGGTATCCAAACGGCGTGCTGCCTCTTTAATCTGTGCATAATCCTCCAAGCGGGCAATCAGCTCTGCTTTTGGGTCACGCTCATCCTCTACTTTTTCTGGTGCCGGTAGCAACAATTCAGTTTTAATAGCAATTAAGGTGGATGCCATCAACAGATAGTCGCCTGCCAGTTCAAAGTGATCGGCATCAAGCTCATCAATATAGGCTAAATATTGTTCAGTTATCGGCAAAATAGCGGTATCAGTAATGTCAAAGTTGTTCTTTTTGACCAGATACAGCAAGAAATCAAGTGGACCTTCAAACTGATCAAGCCAAATGGCAAAGGCTTTCGGCGGTACATATAAGTCTTCGGGCAAAGACTGCACCGGCGTGGTATAAATTCGAACGCTTAAAGTTTGTTCAGTTAGATTCGTCATTATTGCCATCGAGTTTGTGGATAAAAGAGACGGGAATAGAGTCGGTGAGCCAAACGCCGTTATCCGCTTGATAAAAATGATGGCCATCATCAAACATGGCTTGGGTATCCACCGCAAAAATCACCAGTTTGCCATGACGCTGACCCACAGCACGTGCGGTCTCAATATCGCTACTTAAATGCACATGGTGACGCTGCATTTTTTGGATGGCACCGGTCTTAAATATACTATCGACGAACCGGCTAGCCGTACCATGATACAAGATTGCCGGAACTTGCTCTGCCGGTTTTGCCACATAACCTAAATTGATCTTAATCGAATGGCCTTGGTTGGCCCGTATCAAAGACTTATCAGGGCTGAAAATAAAACGCTGTTTACGGTTATTTTCGACCACTGCACTAAGTGTCTCAAAGTCAATCGGCTTGCCATGCTGATTCATCTTACGGATTAAATCATCGACGCTTGCCCAGCCATTGTCATCTAAGCTCAAATCAATGGCTTCTGGTTTATGGCGTAAAACCAAGCTAAGAAATTTACTTAGCTTGGTTTGTTGTTGTTCACTTATCATCAGAGACTCTTGGTGATGGGCGCGCTATTTTAGTTTAGCCAATGGCTTAATACCAATTGCGCGGCGGGTCTTGTCCAGTTGTTTACGGCTATAGCGGCGAGCCTTATCTGTTCCCATTTGCAGGATTTCTTCCAACTCTTTTGGATTGGCCATTAGCTCAAAATAGCGCTCACGGAAGGGCGCAATTTCACCATTAATTTTCTCAAATAAAATCTGTTTTGCATCACCCCAAGCGATACCGGCTTCAAATTGAGCGCGCAAATCAGCGATTTCATCTGGCGCTGCAAAGGCTTGGTAAATCTCAAAAATCACAGAGTCATCAGGATTTTTAGGCTCTTCTGGCGCTTGTGAGTTAGTAACAATTTGCATAATCGCTTTACGCAGCTGCTTTTCAGGATCAAGTTGGGGATTATATTCACCAAATAGGGGGATGGTGTTGCCGTAGCTTTTACTCATCTTACGGCCGTCAAGACCAGTTAATAAGGCGACATTATCATCAACTACCGCAGAGGGTAGAGTGAATAGAGGCTTGTACTTGTGGTTAAAGGTTCCGGCCATATCACGCGCCATTTCAATGTGCTGAATTTGGTCACGGCCAACAGGTACGTGGGTGGCGTTAAACATCAAGATATCAGCTGCCATAAGCACCGGATAACTAAATAGGCCCATAGTAATACCATGATCAGGGTCGACGTCTGATTTTTCAGCATTGGCATCGACTGCGGCTTTATAAGCATGCGCACGATTCATTAGACCCTTAGGGCAGGAGCAATTTAATACCCAAGCTAGCTCTTGAATTTCAGGGACATCAGATTGACGATAAAATACCACCTTTTCAGGATCTAGACCACAAGCGAGCCATGTTGCTGCAATGGCTTTGGTAGATTCATGAACTTGTTTTGGGTCTGAGCATTTAATAATGCTGTGATAATCGGCCAAAAAGAAAAACGAACGATCCTCTTCATTGGTGCTATTTTGCGCCGATTGAATGGCCGGACGAATAGCCCCTACATAGTTCCCCAAATGCGGAATACCTGTGGTGGTAACACCCGTTAAGGTTCGTTTTGGTTGATTGTCTGCTACTAGCTTTGAATTTTGATCTGGATTATTGGCGGTTGTTGTCATAAATAATTCAACTTTTAGGCTATTATATTTTTGGCTTTAATTGGCCAGAACTTTCGGCTTTAATTTGCCATAAATTGATAAAAAAGAGACGAATAAGTAATAGAATTGAATACGTTCTTTTGGGGTGTCAGTATAACAAATTATAAGGGTGTATCTGATACTTAGTAACAGATGTCATAGGTTATATTTATAAATGATTATGTTAACAAAATTTAAACACAACCTTATTGTTTAATTTAATTAATATATATAACATGATTTTGAAGCAAGGCGTAATCAAGGATGATACGCTTTTATATTTCATTGTGTTTTATTTGTCTATGTCATTCGTCTATTTCATCCTATGACAGGCTATCTATAGCCATTTTATTTCATTCTAGACGTTTTGGTTTTTTTAAGAAGATGTTAACCAGCTCGTCTTGTTACTATACAACTCTTAATGTAAGGATACATAGAGTATGGGTATGTTCGATTATAAGAATTATTCTGGCAATGCGGCTGCATCATTGGTAGAAGATATTAGTTTATTATCTGCCTACACAGGTACATTTACCAGAGCTAACACAATAGCTGGAGCAGAGGCTTTCAATAAATGGGGTGAAATCTCTGGAGATTTATTTGCCAATGACATCAATATTAGAATACCTGATGGCTGGACAGAACTAAAGCCTATTGATTTTGGGGTTAGTGACGATCTATTTAATGACGCTGGATATTTCACCATTCCAAGCTTCTATACGGGAACTTCTGAGCCAGGCCCTGAGGCTAAAATATTTGGTCAATATAATAATGATGGGGATTTAGTTCGTATTAACTTTAATTTGGCAGGCACCAACTCATCAAATGATATTGCCGATTACGGAAACATCAATAGCCGTGAAGGTTTTGAGCTGTATGACCCTATTTTAAAAATGGTAAAAGGTTATGCGCTAGACAATGGTCTTGAAGGCTCTGATGTTGTCATAAGCGGTTATAGCCTAGGCGCGGCAGTGACCAATGTAATAGCGGCAGAGCGTGAAAATTTAGCAGATGGCTTTTATAACGACGCTGATTTCTTAGGCTTTGCCGTACCAACAATCTATGACAATAGTGATGTTGTACTAAATGTAGGCTACGAGAATGATGTGGTTCACCGTTTTACTGGCAATGAACCAGATCTTTTATCTGCTTTAAAAGCCACAGACTTCCTCTTAGTCAATCCAGATAAAGAATTTAGTAGCTCAGTAGATAATCTAGTCATTTTTAATGATGTGTATGCCTCTCCAATTTGGGACATCACGCCATTCTCATTTTTAAGCTTTCCAATTTCATGGGCGGCTCACATTAACGGCGTTACCACAGATGCAGTCTCCCTTATTGTCGATTCCCCATTTTATGAAGATACTCAGCAAGACAGTACGGTTATTGTGTCTTGTTTGACCTCTCTAAAACGTAGTTGGGTATGGGTTGAGGATGACGCTTCTCATTCATCTAGCCATTTTGGAACTTCAGCATTTTTATTTGGGACCAAATATGGTGATAAAATTGCTGGCGGAACCAACTATGACTATATCGATGCTGGTCAAGGAAATGACACCATAAAGGCGGGTATTGGGGTTGATCATATTGATGGTGGTACAGGTATCGACGAAGTGCGTATTGAAGGGCGCGGAAAAGAGTGGGATGTCTATAAGATGGAAGATGATACCCTATTCTTTATCGATAAAGATGGTATCAACCTTGTTGAGGCAGACAATGTTGAATCGGTAAGCTTTGATGGCGAGTTTACCAGTCATTATAATAATTATGAGATTACAAACTCAGGTTTAACAGACAATCGTATAATCATGAAGCGACTAGACAATGGTGATAAAGAGTTTTTAGACCATAAAGAAGGTAGTGAAGGAGATGACGTAATCGTTGGTCAAACTGTTTTTGCTCGTGAAGGTGATGATACAATTACTGGTACTGATATAGCGGACACTCTACATGCTGGTCGGGGTGACGATGTGATTTTAGCCATGGGTGGTAATGATCGTGTCTATGGTGCTGAAGGCGATGACATTATAGACGGCGGTGCAGGTAATGACATCTTAATCGGTGGCGTAGGTAATGACACCTTCATTGTCAATAGTCTATCAGGTAATGATGTGATCAAAGATTTCAATAACGACAGTGGCTATCAAGATATCCTTCAGTTTTCATCTGACTTGTTTACTGATGTTGCTACATTGAGTAATAATATTAGCCAAGATGGAGACAATGTTTTAGTCGCCTATGGCACTCATAATACGATAACAGTTGAAAATTGTTCGGTTGATGACGTGGTAAGCTGTGCCGTTGTTATTTAAAAGAGTGTTGTAAATATAAAGCGCTCGTCATATCTACTAAATAATAACCTTAAGCACTTAAGTGTTTGAGGTTTTTTAATTTATTTGATGAAATTGTATTTACTCTAACTTATGAGCTATCACTATTATCGTAGCAAGTTAAAGAGTTACAACTTAATACTCACTAAACCTACTAGAGTAGTACTTTAGCTTATTTATATTGACCCTCATTTATAGCATCCAACTAGTTTAATCAAAATAGGTTTCTATCATACTCTAAACTCATTCCAAATAGTTTGATGTTATTTTTAATATAGTCTTAATTATATTTTTAAGTTGATTATTTAAAATTTTTGAATAATACTTTCATTCGATAGCGCATTTAGGGACAAAGCGCTATCTCATGCAAGCTATTTTTCCTTCCTAAAATATATCAAATTTTTCCACTCCCCACTCCCCACACTATGTAAGGATACACGTTTATGGGCATGTTCGATTACAAAAACTATTCAAGTGATGACGCTTCACAATTGGTAGAAGATACCAGTAAACTGGCTGCATATACCAATTCGCATAACTTTTTCAATTTTATACCAGGCGTAGATGCCCTTAATTTACTCGGTAGCATTACGGGTGATTTATTTGCCAATGATACCAATGTAGGCATACCCGATGGATGGATGGAGCTTACGTCAACTGATTTTGGCGTTAGTGGAGACCTAGTAGATCATGCTGGTTACTTTACTATTCCAAGTCTATATAGTGGTACTGCATTGCCAGGACCTCAAGCTAAAATTTTTGGGCAGTATGATGAGGCAGGCGACCTGGTTCGCATCAACTTTAATGTGGCTGGTACCAATGCCATCACTGATGTGCTTGATTATTTAAATTTAAATAGTCGCGAAGGGGTGGAGCTCTATGAGCCTATTCTTGAAATGGTACGTGATTTTGCCCTTGATAATGGGCTTGAAGCTACTGACGTGGTATTTAGTGGCTATAGTTTAGGAGCGTCCGTTACTAATGTGCTGGCGGCTGAAAGAGAAAATCTGGTAGATGGTTTTTTTACTGAATCAGACTTTATTTCTCATGCCGTACCCACAATTTATGACAATGGTGATGTGGTATTAAACGTCGGTTATGAAAATGATGTAACACATCGCATTACGGGTAATGAGCCAGACTTCTTAAGCGCCATTCAAGCGATGGACTTCGGTTTTGGTAATCCAGACAAAGAATTTAGCAGTACGACTGATAACTTTGTACTCTATAACGATGTCTATGCTTCTCCAATATGGGATATCAGTCCATTTACATTTTTAAATATCCCAACAGGATGGTATGCGCATATTAATGGTATTACAACAGATGCTATTTCTCGAGTAATTGATTCTTCATTTTACGAAGATACCAAACAAGACAGCACCGTGATCGTCTCCGATCTCAGTGCTATTAATCGCGGGATGGTATGGGTCGAAGATGACGCTGCCCCTACCAGTTCAAGCCACTTTGGCACCTCAGCCTTTTTAATAGGCACTCAGTATGGTGATAAAATAGCGGGCGGCACTAACTATGATTATATAGATGGTGGACGAGGTAATGACCTTATAAAAGCTGGTATTGGTGTTGATCATATTGATGGAGGCTCCGGTATCGATGAAGTACGTATCGAAGGACGTGGTAAAGAGTGGGATGTGTATCAGATGCAAGATGACACCTTGTTCTTTGTCGATAAAGATGGCATTAACTTAGTAGAAGCAGACAATGTTGAATCAGTTAGCTTCGATGGTGAAATAGCCAGCCATACCAATAATTACGAAATCACAGACACTGGTTTACAAGACAACCGTTTTCTAATGAAGTGGTTTGATAATGGGGATAAAGCATTTTTAGACCATAAAGAAGGCAGTGAAGGAGATGACGTGCTCATCGGTCAAACTGTTTTCGCTCGTGAAGGTAACGATAACGTAACCGGTACCTCATCAGATGATACCTTACACGCAGGCGGCGGTGACGACGTTATTATATCTCTTGGCGGTAACGACCGTTTGTTCGGTGCAGAGGGTAACGATGTCTTAAATGGCGGCGCAGGTAATGACAGCCTAAGTGGCGGCATTGGTAATGATGTGTTTGTTATAGATAAAACATCAGGATCGGATGTGATTTTAGACTTTAATAACGATGCTGGTTATAAAGATATCTTAGAGTTCTCATCAGAGCTGTTCAGTGATATGACATCATTAATCAGTAATGTCGTTCAATCGACTACGGACGTACTAATCACCTTAAATACGACTGATTATCTGACAATCTTAAACTCGACAGTTGATGATGTAGTCAATAATGCAGTAATTATTTAATTTTCTATAGGTCTAAGACAGTCTGTTTGGTATTAAACGTTTAAATACTTAATATCAGATTATTTACAGCCATAAAAAACGCCAGATAACTTAGTTGTCTGGCGTTTTTTATGGCTACTTTTGTGATTGCTTTTATTGTCAATCAGGCTCTATTTAAGACTCTTATGAGGAGTGTCATAAATATGACGGAACCACTGATATTGAGTTGGATCAATGCGAATACTACTCTCTAAGGTCTCATTAATACGGGTCGCATCGGCACGCACGTTAGCTGTAGGATAACTGTCTAAAGTTGGCGTGATGGTTAGATGATAGTGCGGACGTCTGCCTCGCGATAACTTGTCGGCAGTTTGACGATAAATATGAAACGTCATCACCGCTGGCGGGTTTAAAGGCTCTTTAAAGTAAGCTAATTGATGTGGTAGCGTCGTTGTCTTAGCAGGTACACCATAAAAGGGCGCCATAACATTATTATTCACTACCGTATCGCTTTGATCTGCCGAGTAATAAACAATATTACCCTGTTTAAGTCGTTGCTCGATAACAGAGGTATCCGCTGCTGCCAGATGATTGTCCACGATGTGACGACGGCCGTTATAGGTAAGCCAATCAAGCAGCTCGTTGCTCTGTGGCTGAGACACATAGTCTATCGGATAAAATTGAGTAAATAGGCGCATACCCAAATCAACCGTCGTATAGTGCGCACCCAACAGCAAAATCGGTTGGTCTGCTTTGTGAGCCGTCATCAAGTGTTGTAGCCCAGAGATGGACAGAGTACGGGTGAAGATATCGGGGCGAAACCAAGCGCACAGAGTTTCAAACAGACCGATTCCTTGATTGACAAAGACCTGCTTGGCCAGACGCTCACGCTCTTCTGCCATTTTTTCTGGATAGGCCAGTTCTAGGTTAGAAAGGGCAGTTTGTCTCCAGTCTTTGGCTAAATGATAGGTTAATATGCCAAGTTGACGACCAAACCAGAACTGATAACGTAGCGGCAGATAAATAAGTGGTAGCATCAACAATAACAACAGCCAGATACCCCAATATTTTGGTGCTATAAAGGATGCCTTAAAGGGACGCTTCTCAGGCTTCTGACGTTGTTTATGATTGTCGCTAATACTGGGCATACCTTTGGGGATAGGCACAGGTTTTGGATTTTGCTTTGAATAAGACTGTATGGCATCCAAATCAGTTATCGGCTCATTCTTAACCGTTGGTTTGGTGGCATCAGGCGTATAAAACTGCACCGTTGCTTCAGTAGATGGCTTGATTGAGGCGTTATTATCCAAAGAGCGACTGGGTGGGTTGTTTTTATTAGGCTTATTGGAATTATTAAAATTAGGGTCTGTCATCAGACATCCTCCCTTTATGATATGACGGTTATTTTTATTATGAATGTGATGGAGAATAAAAAAGCTGCCTGACTCCATTGGGTCAGGCAGCTTTTAGTCAGTCAAATAATAACGAATCGGTACACGCTATATATTAGCTGTCTAACTCATCCCAGCGTTCAAGTTTTTGCATCAATTGCTCGTCAATCTCTGCCAGTCTTTCACTTGCAGCAGTGGCAGCCTCTAGGTCAGTGGTAAACCATGAACCATCGGCCAGTTTCGCTTGTAGCTTTGCTTGCTCTGTTTCTAACGCGGCCATTTGTTCTGGCAAGGCGTCGAGTTCACGTTGCTCATTATAGCTAAGCTTACGTTTCGGAGCTGTTGGCTCTTTGTCATCTGTATTAGCCGCAGCTGCCTTTTTAGCATTTTCTTTTTTGGTCTTGGCAGCAGCTTTATCAGCCTTACTCATGTGACCGTCTTCACGCTGCTTTTGTACTAAGTAATCTTGGTAACCGCCCACATATTCTTTAACGATACCTTTACCTTCATCGTCTTGGTCAAATACCCAAGTTGAGGTAACCACGTTGTCCATAAAGGCACGGTCATGGCTAATCAGTAGGATGGTGCCGTTAAAGCTTGAGACCGATTCTTCTAATAGCTCAAGGGTTGCCATATCTAAATCGTTGGTTGGCTCATCAAGTACTAAAATGTTAGCAGGTTTTAACAGCTGCTTTGCTAATAATACGCGGTTACGCTCGCCGCCTGATAAAGCTTTAACCGGTGTACGTGCACGTTCTGGCGCAAATAAGAAGTCTTGTAAATAGCTCATGATATGCGTTTTACGGCCGCCAACTTCAACAAAGTCAGACCCTTCAGCTACGTTTTGAACCACACTGGCTTCTAAATCTAGCTGATCACGCAACTGGTCAAAGAAGGCAATCTGTAAGTTGGTGCCCAAAGTTACGGTGCCGCTCTGAATTACGTCATCATCAGATTGATCTAATATGGCTTTAATTAGTGTCGTCTTACCGGCACCGTTCGGACCCACAATACCGATTTTATCGCCGCGCACAATCGTGGTGCTAAAGTTATCAACCAGTACATTGCCGTCATATTCAAGATGCAGGTCTTTAACTTTACAAACTAACTTGCCGCTTTTATCGCCACTGGTCATGGTGATATTGACGTTGCCCACTTGCTCACGGCGCTTTTTACGCTCTTCACGTAATTGCTCTAATTCACGTACACGGCCCTCATTACGGGTACGACGTGCTTTAATACCTTGGCGAATCCACACTTCTTCTTGCGCTAATTTCTTATCGAAGTTGGCATTATTTTTCTCTTCGGCAAGCAATTGCTGCTCTTTAAGCTCTTGATAACGGGCGTAACCGCCAGCACCTTGAGTCACGTCGTAACTTGATAACTTACCACGATCAAGCTCGATGATACGCGTCGCAAGCTTATCCACAAAGGCTCTATCATGCGTTACGAACAACAAGGTCAGACCCTGCCAATCTTTTAAGAACTGCTCAAGCCACTCAATACTGGCCACATCCAAGTGGTTAGTGGGCTCATCGAGTAATAAGATATCTGGCTTAGTAACCAGTGAGCGCGCTAATAGTACGCGGCGCTTACGACCACCCGATAGGGCAGACAAGTCGTCTTCGGGGTCTAGACCCATGGTGGTTAATAGTTGGCGGGCTTCACGTTCTAAATCCCAACCATGCGCGGCATCAATGTCATGCTGCAAATCTGACATGGCTTCACAGGCATCCATATCACCTGTGGCGCAGGCATCTGCTTTTTGGTTATATGCGATTAAAAGATCAGCCGTTTTTTTATCGCCGCCCATCACGATATCTAAGATGCGGCCGCTGCTCTCTGGTACATCCTGCTCAAGCATCGCTACTTTCACGCTGCTATTAATCACCACTTCGCCGCTATCAGGCGTAATGCGGCCATCAATGAGCTTAAATAAAGTGGATTTACCCTCGCCATTACGGCCAATTAAACAAACGCGCTCGCCGGCTTCAATACTTAGGTCAACGCCATCAAGTACCGGCGCAACGCCAAATGCTAAGTGAATGTTTTTTAAATTAATAAGTGCCATAACTGTATTATCACCGTGTGCTACATGCTAAAATTAAACACAGTATATCACGCACATCATCATTCATGACGTGAGTTTATTTCACCACTGTGATGTTGATAAATACGTCCTATCTTTATGATTTAACAGAAAGTTGATTTTATGTCACAGCCTGCCACAAACCCTGACAATGACGTTCACACTGAGCTACAAAAGCAGATTGCTGATCTGCAGTCTACCGTTGCTTATCTAGAGTTGACCGTCGATAGCTTAAATGCTGTCATTACCAGACAAGACAAACAGCTACAAGATATGCAGCGTCAATTACAGCTGATGTATATGCAGTTAAATAGACAAAGTGACTCTGGGATTGCTCCCTTTGATGCCGCCGCAGAAATCCCGCCTCATTACTAATATTCAGTGTTTGTATGTTAATTTTAAACACATTAAAGATGATGGTCTTATTTACCTATTATATGTAAGACAAGCGAGAGAAGATAAGTAGGACAGATGGTTAAGACCTTTTATTTTAAATAAACTTTCTTAAGTATGTATTTAGTAATAAAAACATATTAAAGTAATGTTAATATTCAAGATTCTCATGAAAGCGTAGGTTGGGTCGGATAATTTGTATAAGTTAGCTACACCGCTTATAAAGTAACATTAAGAATTAATAGCCAACCATAACTTTACAAAATAATTATAATCATATCAAAGTGTTGCAATTAATTACAGAGTTGGCTAGTATTACCTTAAATTGAACAGTTAATTGCTAGTCAGTAATCAACTGTATTTTAGTTCATCCTATCTTTTGTGATGATTCAAATCGTCAACCCCTGTGTGAATCCTGTAAATGGACTTTTGGAGAAATTAATGCGCTCATCTTTTAATATCAAACCTCTTGTTACTGCTATCGCTGCTTTTTCAGTAGCAAGTATTGCCTCTGCTGCCGGTCTTGATCGCTCAGGCCAAGATACCACTGCATTCTTCCAAGACGGCACGTATGCAGAAGCGGTCTATACTTACATTGATGCTGATGTTACTGGTCATGACCTGAATGCTGACGGTAGCAAAGGCAATAAGATAAAAGATATTGCTGAAGATTATGACTTCTTTCGCTATGGTGTAAAAACAGATATTGGTGACAGATTTAGTATTGGTGTCTTATATGATGAGCCTTGGGGCGCAGCTGCTGATTACCATGGCAATAATGACTTTGTGGGTGCACCAGATAAAGTAGCAGATAAAATTATTGCCTCACAATTAGGTGATAAAGGTATTACTGACGTTCAAGGTTTTAAAGGCTTTGTCACAGACACTGAAGCACAGATTCAAGCAGGTCGTCAGCAGCTAGCTGGATTACAAGGTTTTGAGTCACAGTTAAGTCAAGCAATTAGTGCAGGGGCTCCACAGGCACAAATTGATCAAATGGTAGCCACACAGCTAGGTGACAAAGAAATCAATACCTATCAGGAGTTGCAAGGCACTATAGCGCAAACCGAGCAGCAATTAGCCGCAGGTGAAGCTCAGTATCAACGTCTGAAAGGTCTAGAAGGGGTGCTAGATCAATCACTTGCAAATACTGATCCAACAGAAGTAGAAGTACGCTCTGAAAGCTTGACAGGTTTATTAGGCATGAAGTTTGGCCAAAATAACAACTTCCAAGTATATGGTGGTCCAGTTGCTCAGCGTCTAAAAGCAAAAGTTAAGCTTCGTGGTAATGCGTATGATACAGCAACAGGCTATGATTTAAATGTTAACCCTGACACCGACTATGGTTGGATTGCTGGTTTGCAATACAGTAAGCCTGAGATTGCCTTAAAAGCTTCGTTAACGTACCGCTCAGAGATTGACCATGATTTGATCGCAGGTGAATATTTACCTTTAGCAGCACTGCGCGGCGTCTCACCAAGCCAATCAAATAAAATGGAAATCACCACACCAGAATCAGTTAACTTTGATTTCCAAACTGGTATTAACCCAACCACACTAGCTACTGCTAAAGTGCGCTGGGTACCTTGGGGTGATTTTGCAATTACACCTCCTTTGTATAATGCTGCCACAAAACTGGCATATCCAGAAAATCCAAACGGTCTAAACTTGGTTGATTATGATGATGATCAGTGGCAAGTTGAACTGGGCTTAGCTAAGCGCCTACAACCAAACCTAGCCGTTTCAGGAACGATTGGTTGGGATAGTGGTGCAGGCGATCCAACCACTTCTTTAGGTCCTATCGAAGGTTACTACAGTGTTGGCGCAGGTGCTAAATACAATCTTGACGAAAACTGGGCTATCTCAGCCGGTGGTAAGTATCTATGGTTTGGTGATGCCAAAGGCCGTATCCCTAACGGTACAATCGTTAGTGATTTTGATGACAACGACGGCTTTGTACTCGGCGTAAAACTTTCTTATCAAGACAAATAAGAGTTAAGCACGTTTAAGTCTCAATATATATCAAGAAGGGCAAATCACGAATCGTGGTTTGCCCTTTTCTGTTCTTATTCAAAAGGTAAGTTCTATAATTATTTGAGTAATATAATATCAGCAGATAAACCTATAGTCCATATAGCTCTCTGACCTCATTAATCAGGGAGAGTGTTAGATTATATAAATAATATGTATTGACAATGTATAAGGAATTTGTGAGTATCTATTCAACTACATTGATTAAATTTTCTATGTAGTAACGTTTATTAATGGATTAATTAAATATTTCATGGAGGAAATATAATGTCATTTAACGGCAACTTAGCACCTACCCCTTCTATTGTTACATCAAAGAAATTAAATACCTCTCTTAAAGCCAGCGTTGTTCTTCTAACGTCTGTTATTCTAGCTTCTTGTGCATTAGATGATAGCTCTACAGACTATTATAGCGCGCCTACGCCAATGGCTGATACAGATAATGATGCTGATAATGATGTAGATACAGATACAGATACAGATACTGATGTAGATTCAGATACTGATGTAGATTCAGATACTGATGGAGACACTGGAGGTGATACTGATGGAGACACTGGAGGTGATACTGGTGGAGACACTGGAGGTGATACTGGTGGAGACAATATTCCAGATGCAGATAGATCTGGCGTACAGACATTAAACATTATTGCAGGACCTCTTGGAGTCTTTAATACAACAACTCGCGACTTTGTAGCTGATGATACCAGTGTTCAAGCAAGATCTGACACTGCATCAAACGATCTATTACCGGCAGTAGATATTATTATCTCATCAGACAATGACGCTGAGGTGAGTAATGGCTTCAAGCAGTATGATGGTGAAGCTCTGATATCGATAACCAGTCCAATCAAAGCAGACCTACCACTAACTTATAGTTCAGTATACAAAGACTATGAAGATGACATGCGTATTGGTCACATTGATGGTTCAGCAGATCTAGGAGGGAACGCCCTACCCGTAAATGGAGCAGCCGTAATAGGTAATGCGACCGAAGCTGAGAATATACCGACAGATGGCACCGTACAATACAGCGGTGATGCCACACATCGTAAAATGGGACTTGGCAATGCCATTGAATTTGGTAGCTCAGTATTCACTGCAGACTTTGTCTCTAAGAATGTAAAAGGTGACCTAAACTTTGCCAATGCTGGTGATATTGCATTAACAGCCGATATCGATGGTAATAAATTCTCAGGCGCTGCAGATGCTAACGGCGGTTATGCAACCGAAGGTGGCTTCTATGGCAGTGATGCTGAATATCTGGGTGGTGTATACGAAGGTAATGGCGCACAGGGCACCTATGGAGGTGTGGTCGCTGCTGAACAAGATGCTGCTGACCAGGCTGAACAAGACGCTGCTGACCAGGCTGAACAAGATGCTGCTGACCAGGCTGAACAAGATGCTGCTGACCAGGCTGAACAAGACGCTGCCGATCAAGCTGAACAAGACGCTGCTGACCAGGCTGAACAAGACGCTGCTGACCAGGCTGAACAAGACGCTGCTGACCAGGCTGAACAAGACGCTGCTGACCAGGCTGAACAAGATGCTGCTGACCAGGCTGAACAAGATGCTGCTGACCAGGCTGCTGCTGACGAATTAACAGCATTAAAAGCTGCAGCAGATGATGCTGAGCCTGATACTGAAATGACTGGCTTCCAGTCGAGTGCATTTAGTAGTCTTGAAGCCAATTCATCTGGATTTAAGAAATTTGAAGATGCTATCGGCTATGTAGCTATCCGTGATGATGCTTCAGACTTTACTGAGACAACCACAAAAGATGGCGCAGAAGTACCAGTAGATAATGGTCAAGGTGATAATTTCACTGCGTTTGATAAAGGTGTTGTCCGTGGTGATATGGTTCAGCCAGCCAGTGTTAAAGACCCAATCGCAGTTAACTTAAAAGCTGGAGAAGGAACGGTTAAAGTTGATGCAGGTTTAGGTGGCTTTAACCCTGACCTTAATTACAAGGCTACGTATGCAAGCTTTGATACTCAAATGCAAACTGGCCATGTGTATGGTGTTATTAATTCAGGTATTGTTGGTGATGTTTCACGTGTTGCTAACGTGTATGTACAAGGTCATTTAACGGCTCAAGCAGACATCGAGTACTTAAAAGAAGTTAACGATGGTAAAGCGAGCTACACAGGTCAAGCCACTTACATCGAGAACATTCACTTAGGTGATACCGGAACGTTTGCACCAGTTAATGGTACTTCAAACTTCGATGTTGACTTCGTGAATAACTCAGTGAAAGGTGAACTTGCCTTTGACGGTGACTTCAAGTATATGCCTGAAGGTAATAAGATTGGCATTGAAGCGACCATTGATGGTAATACATTTGCTGGAAATGTGAATGGTATCGACACTGCCGGCGGCTTCTATGGTGAAGATGCTCAGTTCTTAGGTGGTATCTACCAAGATGCATCAGTTGAAGGCGGTAAAGGGACGACTCCAGGTACCGGTACCAAGTTCCAAGGTACGTTCGGTGCTGAAAAACAGTAATTCAAAAGCCTAACGATTATTTGAACTATAGTAGAAAAGCGTCCCAACTGGGACGCTTTTTTCTTGTGCGCTTTTATAGATAAGATATTAATAATAGTGTCAAACAAGCTAACTTATAAAAGTAAAGTAAATTTAGATTAATATTTTACTTGAAGTTATTGTGTTTTTGTAGCATATTTAAATATACGTACATATATCTATTTAGTTTTATTCCATAAGCTAATTAAGTATGTATCACACATAATGGATTATCTTAAAACTTTCATGGAGGAAGTAGAATGTCACCTATCAGTCATTCGATCTTAGCAGATGTTACAGCGAAAAAATTAAATACCCCCCTTAAAGCCAGTGTTGTTCTTTTAACTTCAGTAATTCTCGCATCTTGCGGATCTGACGGCAGCTCTACGTCTTATTATTCAGCCCCTACACCTATGGCCGATAGTGATACCGGAGATAATTCTAATGGTGATACGAATGATGAAAACGTTGGAGACAATAATGATGAATCAGACAACCCCACCCCACCTGATGATTCAACAAATGAAGATTTAGAAAAAGCCAAAGCAGAGGCTGAAGCTGAGAGAGAGGCCAAAGAACAAGCACAGGCTGAAGCTGAAGCGGCAAAACAAGAGGCGCAGAAACTTAAAACTGAATTAGAGGAAGCAAAAGCTCAAGCAGAACAGGCGAAGGCTGAAGCAGAAAAAGCTAAACAGGAATTAGAAGAGTCGCTTAACTCAGGTAGCGGCAACTCAGAAGCGCTTCAAGCAGCAGCTGAAGAAAAAGCTAAGCAAGCTGAAGAAGCTCTACAAGCTTTACAAACAGCTGAAGCAGCTGCTCAAGAGGCTATTGCAGCAGCAGATGCTAAAGCACAACAGGCTCAGGATATTATCAATGCAGCAACTGATGCAGCTGCAGCTGCTGAAATTAAGAATGCACCTGAAGCTGATAAATCTGGCGTACAGACCTTAAACGTTAACGCTGGGCCACTTGGGGCCTTCAACACGACAACACGTGACTTTGCAGCGGATGACACCAGTGTTCAAGCAAGATCAGATGTGGCATCAGACAACCTACTACCCGCAGTAGAGATTACCACCTCATCAGACAATGACGCTGAGATGAGTAATGGCTTTAAGCAGTATGATGGTGAAGCTCTGATATCGATAACCAGTCCAATCAAAGCAGACTTACCATTAACCTATAGTTCAATCTACAAAGACTATCAAGATGACATGCGTATTGGTCATATTGATGGTTCAGCAGCACTAGGAGACAGTGCACTACCCGTAAACGGAGCAGCCGTAATAGGTAACGCCACAGTCGCTGAGAACGTACCAACAGAAGGTACAGCTGGATATACAGGTGATGCGACGTATCGCAAGATGGGAATTGGTAATGACATTGAATTTGGATCATCAGTATTTACCGCAGACTTTGTGGCTAAGAAACTAGACGGCACCTTAAGCTTTAACCAAGCAGGTAACATTGGTTTAACCGCAGGTATTGATGGTAATCAATTTTCAGGCAGTGCCGATGATAACGCGGGCTATGCAACCGAAGGCGGATTCTACGGTGGTGACGCACAATATCTAGGTGGTGTCTACGAAGGTAACGGCGCCCAAGGTACTTATGGTGCTAAATCTGATGCACAAACAGCAGCAGAGCAAGCAGCAGTAGATGCACAAGCTGCAGCAGATGC